>JAJCYJ010000948.1 GCA_029262975.1 Saprospiraceae bacterium | reverse complement strand
CTTCCAATAAATACGTGTTGAATCTTTTTACCTAATAAAGATTGACCGTTCTGTAAACCCATGTAAGCTAACGGTTTGGCGTCTGCACTGGAAGGAATACTATCTGTAACTTTCATCCCCATTCCAGGATTGGTACCATAGGTAAGCATAGGAGCAATGTCGGCGGCATCAAAGTGATATTCAGAATCAAAAATCGCATCTTCATCAGAATGTAATGTATTCCAAAAAACCTCTGCTTCAGCAAGTTTTGATCTATTTCCCCGATACCTTTCTTTTACATAAGTAATAGTTGTGTCATCCGGAGCTATCAATCCTCCTCGTGCACCCATCTCAATACTCATATTGCACACTGTCATACGCGCCTCCATAGAAAGGCTGGAAATTGTGCTGCCTGCATATTCGACAAAATGTCCAGTTGCCCCGCCGGTCCCTAATTTTGAAATAATATAAAGGATAATATCTTTAGAGTATACTCCTTTTCCCAATTCCCCATCGATTGTAATCCTCATGTTTTGGGGTTTTTTCAGAACGAGGCATTGTGAAGCCAAAACTTGCTCCACTTGTGATGTGCCAATCCCAAAAGCAATCGCACCAAAGGCACCATGTGTGCTGGTATGACTATCTCCACAGACAATCGTCATTCCTGGTTTGGTATACCCTAGTTCTGGTCCAATCACATGCACAATTCCCTGATATTGGTGCCCAAGGCCATAAAGTTCAACATCAAATTCTTGACAGTTCTCCGTAAGTTTTTTTACTTGTTTTCGGCTTAGCGGTTCGCTTATCGGTAAGTGCTGATTAATAGTAGGTACATTGTGATCAGCAGTGGCCAGGTTTTTAGAAGTACGAAAAACTTTTCTACCTCTTTTTCGTAATCCATCAAAAGCTTGCGGGCTGGTTACCTCATGTAAAAACTGTTGATCGATATATATTACTTCTGCTCCTTCTACTTCATGTACTTTATGAGCCGTCCAAATTTTATCAACTAATGTTTGTCCCATCTTTCTATTTCAAAAATTTCATGATGCAAAAATGCCTGTAAATTTACTTACAGGCTTGAATTAATTTTTAAATAATTGTCAGTCTTGGTTTATGCTACAGCGGCACCGATATTATTCCATATCACCTTGAGGTCATCATCTTCTACAGACTTTTTATGATCCGCTATTTCAACGAATATTTTGTAGGCTATATCTAATTCGCGTTTGGTAAGGTTTATTCCTAATTCTTTAAACCGGTAAGCTAATGCCGCTCTACCCGACCGTGCCGTCAGGACAATCAAGGACTTGTCTACGCCTACTTCTTGCGGGTCTATGATTTCATAGGTATCTCGGGCTTTAATAACACCGTCTTGATGAATTCCTGAAGAATGAGCAAAAGCATTTTCTCCTACAATGGCCTTATTGGCTTGAACCGCCATACCCATCTCTGCGGAGACTTCCCTACTTATCGGGTTGAGCAATTTGGAGTTAACCTGTGTAAAAAAACGCTCGCCTAGTCTGTGCTTGATAATCATTACAACTTCTTCTAGAGAACAATTACCTGCTCGTTCTCCTATGCCATTCATAGTACATTCTATTTGAGTCGCTCCATTTAGAATTCCGGCGATTGAATTTGCTGTAGCTAATCCTAGATCATTATGACAGTGGACGGATATAGTACACTTTTCGATTCCTTTGACATGTGTGCATAAATAGTTGATTTTAGCACCAAACTCATCTGGAAGACAGTATCCTGTTGTATCTGGAATATTGAGTACTGTAGCTCCGGCATTGACTACTGCCTGAATCACTTTTCCCAGAAAAATATTATCAGTGCGCCCGGCATCTTCTGCATAGAATTCTACATCTTCCACAAAACTTTTAGCATACTTCACAGCACCAACTGCCCTCTCCAAAATCTTTTCCCGGGTCGTACAAAGTTTATCTATAATGTGCGAATCAGAAGTTCCAATTCCTGTATGTATTCTGGGGTTTTTAGCCGTAGAAAGAGCTTCAGCTGCTATTTTAATATCGCGTTCTACTGCTCGGGATAATCCACATACAGTAGCATTCTTAACTATTCTTCCAATCTCTTGAACTGCTGCGAAGTCTCCTGGACTGCTCATCGGAAATCCTGCCTCTATTACATCAACTCCTAGTTCTTCCAACCTACTGGCAAGACGTAACTTCTGGTCTCTGTCCAACTTACACCCTGGCACTTGCTCGCCATCTCTAAGTGTAGTATCAAATATTTGAATCCTCTTCATTTGTCTATTCTTCAACTATATATTCTAATTGTCTTATAAAGATATTTATCGCACCTTCATCAGAAGAATTAAAAATAAAGATTACTACAATGTCCTATAGATAATTTTTTAATATAATTATCTGTTAATCAATGTTTTAAGTTTAAATGTACTACAATGCCACGAAGATCAACTGATCATCTTTTACAGCTTATTTTAAGGATGACCCCATCTGAAAAGAGGCAATTTCGTCTGAATGCTAACAAAAACAGTGTAAAGAATGAATTACTCTTTTTACAATTATTTGACTTTTTGGACAAATACAAAATCTATGATGAAAGGCGAATCTTATCCAAGTGCCCCGAAGTAAAGAAAGAACAACTTCCAAATTTAAAGTCAAATCTATACAAACAGTTATTGTCCAGCCTGAGATCACAGAAGAGACATAGTCATATTACCATTACTATCAGAGAAAATATTGATTACGCAGTCATTCTTCATGGAAAGGGTTTATATAATGCTGCACTTGATATATTGGCAAAAGCAAAACGATTGGCACATGAATCTGAAAGAAGTTTGGCCATGCTGGAAATACTCGATATCGAAAAGCATATAGAAGGATTATATATCACAGGAAGTATGTACCCCAAGGCTACTGAATTGAAAAATCAAACAAACGAAGCGTTGCGGCAGGTAACTGTCAATCACAAACTTTCCAACCTTTCTCTTTCTCTATACGGCCTCTATTTGCAATACGGGTACGTAAAAGACGATCGTGATTTTGACTTTATTACTGATTATTTTCGAAATAATCTTCCTGATGTTAATTCTGAGTCGTTAGATTTTTATGGGCGAATTTATCTTTATCAATCAAATGTCTGGTATTATAATATGATACAAGACTTCGCCAATAATTATAAATATGCACAAAGATGGGTCGACCTTTTTATTAATGAACCGGAGTGGCAAGCAAAGGAATTAACGCTATATATTAAGGGTCTGCACAATGTCCTGAATTCTCTTTTTATGGCTCAGCGCTATGACAAGTTTGCCCCGATGTATGAGGAGCTTTTGAGACTCGGAGATAAAAATATCTTCAAAATGAATCGGGATCAACTCTCTACATTTAAGTTAATTGAATACACACATGGAATCAATCAATTTTTTCTCACAGGTAACTTTATCGGAGGAGCCCAGTATGTTGCACAAATAAATAAAGCAATAATTGATAATGAATTTGACTGGGATCTAAATCGAATAATACTATTTAATTATAAAATTGCTTGCATCTATTTTTGTAACGGAGACTTAAGCAATACAATGGTGCATCTTCACAATATTACTAACCAGGTCTATCCCAATTTCAGAGAAGACATTCAATGCTTCGCTAGAATTCTCAACCTCATAGCTCATTTTGATTATGGAAATGAAGCCCTGGTAACACATCAAATAAAATCAGCTTATCGCTATTTATCTAAAATTGAACATCTGCAACCAGCATTAAAATCAATTCTGGCCTTTGTCAGGAAGATTCCCAGGATAAGTGAGG
>JAJCYJ010000947.1 GCA_029262975.1 Saprospiraceae bacterium | reverse complement strand
ACCCCAGGATGTGGCCCAGACATATTCTATATTGTTATTATTATCAGAATATTTAACATCGAATGCTTTTGCAAAATTTTGACCAAGAAAATGGGATGTGCCCGCTTGAAGTGCTTTACCATCTTGCATTAATGCTTCAATAGTAAATGTATCTACAGCACCTGCAAATCTTTCATTTTCAGTTTTAACACCTTTTATTACAGGCATTGCCATATAATCTTCTGCAAAACGAGCATAAATCTCATGAATCATGGCAGTTTCTTCAATGGCTTCTTTTTCTGTTGCATGAGCCGTGTGACCTTCTTGCCATAAAAATTCAGTCGTTCTTAAAAATGGTCTTGTTCGCATTTCCCATCTGACTACATTGGCCCACTGATTAATTAAGAGGGGTAAATCACGATAGGATTGCACCCAATCTTTATAGGTATTCCAAATAATAGTTTCTGAAGTAGGTCGAACGATTAATTCTTCTTCTAGTTTGGATGTTGGGTCGACAATGACACCATCTCCATCCGGATTGTTCATTAATCTGTGGTGAGTAACAACTGCACATTCTTTAGCAAATCCTTCAACATGCTGTGCCTCTCGACTTAAAAAGCTTTTTGGAATAAACAAAGGAAAATAAGCATTTACATGACCAGTCTCTTTAAACTTCAAGTCGAGTTGGTTCTTCATGTTCTCCCATATAGCAAATCCCAGGGGCTTAATTACCATACATCCTCTAACTGCCGAATGGTCAGCTAATCCGGCTTTCTTTACAATATCATTGTACCATTGTGAATAATCCTGAGATCTAGGTGTAATTTCTTTTGCCATGGCAGTCCTTGTAATCTTTTTTGAAAAAATGAAGTGTAAAAATGCCATTTTTTTGGCATTAACTTCATCTAATTATTACTTAAGATATATGTTAGTCTTATCTAATTAGTTAAAAAACATATAAATAGGAATATGAAGGAATTGTTTGTATTAATTAAATGTCTATACTAATAGAGACTTAAAAGTATGTTTTGAAAACTTTAACCAATGTTAAATGCGCTTTTAAATCTATTTTAACTGAAATGCAGTTTTAAAAGTAATAAATTCGAAGTGTAAGAATGAGAGAAGGATTAGGTAAAAATTAAAATCAATAGTCATGAAATATCTGTATATATTAATCTTAGTAAGTACCACTTTTTTTGTGGGTGAATTGAAAGCCCAATTCGATGATCTTTACTATAATCCGGACACGGATGACACCGAATATTACGAATCATATAGTGAAGAACAATATGTTGATGATTATGAGTCCGAATATTATGATGATGATGAATATGATGATTACGAATACTTTTCAGAATATGACGATTACTACGCATCTAGAATAAGAAGATTCAGAAGATCTAATGCAGGTTTTGGATATTATAACGGCTATGCTTGTAACAGTTTGTATTATGATCCGTTTGATATGTTTTACAACCCCTTTGGTTTTGGTGGTTATGGCTATGCTGGAGATGGGTTTAGGGGATCTAATGTGTATATGGGAGTTAGGATTGGATATTGGGGAGGTTTAAACCATTACTATAGTATATACACAGGTAATCCATACAGAAGAAATGGATATTTTAATAATTGCCTAGCTTATAATAATTATAGTTGGTATGGTTACGGCAATGGTTATGGAGGTGGTTATGGAGGTGGTTATGTCTATGGGAATGGTCATGGTCATGGGAATGGTAATGTTGGAAATGTATATCCATCCGGCAATAATGCTAAAGGAACACATTATGGTTCAAGAAGAGCAGGTTCGACCAGTAGCTCTATAAAAGGTGAGAGAAGAACGCCAAGAGTGGCAGAAGCATCGAAACCAAGAAATGAATTAATGGGAGCAGGTATTGCTGACAACACTAAAATTAGAAGGTCTGAAGGTTCTTCAAGAACCAGTGAGCTACCAGCAAGAAAAGGTGATTACAATGGAACAGTTAGGACACAAGAGTCACCTAATATTTCCAGAGAAAGAAGAACCAGACCGAGTAGAAATTCAATCAGTAGCAGAACCAATGAAAGTTCTTCTCGAGCGGTTCAAAGATCACAAGCAAGAACATCTAATAATTCCAGTAGAAAATCAAATTACTCTAATGGAACAAGCAGAAAATCTAACTCTACTTATTCTCGAGGTAACAACAATACAAGCAAAAAGAGTTCGAGTTCATTTAGTAGATCTGGAAATTCTAGAAGCCGAACTTCAGGAAATACTTCAAGAAGTTCTAGCAGAACAAGTTCTCGATCTTCAGGATCATCTGGAGCTAGAAAAAAAGGGTAGAATCAAATTTGAGATTTATACCTAATAAAATGAAACAAGGTGGGCAGAACACAGTTATTGTCCACCTTTTCTATGCCTTATTTAACCAAATTAAATTATTGCTATGAAATGTTATTTAACTCTCATAATGACTTTCTTTCTTACATCTTCAATGATTAGTCAATCATTGACTGATGCGGTAAGATATTCTACTTTAATCCCTGGAGGTACAGCAAGAGTAATGGGTGCAGGGTCTTCGTTTGGATCAATGGGTGCTGATTTTGGAGTTCTTTCAATTAATCCCGCTGGATTAGGAGATTACCGCAGCAGTGAACTGATGTTTACGTTTTCTTTAAACAGCGGTGAAACAAAATCAACATTATCAGAGAATTCAACAATAAACAGCCAGCATCCAAATGAATTGATATTAGAAAACATTGGAATGGTATTTAATTCAGGTAGCACATCAGGAGGTTTAAAAACTTCAAATTTTGCTATTGGCTTGAATCAATACAATAACTTTTCTCAAAACTTCGGATTTGAAGGAACAAGTAGAGGGACAATCTTAGAAAGATTTGTAGAATTAGCAAATGGTAGGAGTTTTTCAGAATTGGATCCTTTTGAAGCAGGGCTTGCGGAAGAATCAGGTGCAATTTTCGATTCTGATGAAGATCTTTTTTATGAAGCAGATATCGATAGCCTTGAAAGCGTTTATAAAAGACAAGATGTATCAAGATCAGGAAAGATAAATGAACTTGTATTTGCCTGGGGCGGCAAATTTGATAGTAATTTAAATCTGGGTATTGCACTAGGCATTCCATTTATATCTTTTGAGGAAAATAAAATATATCAGGAGATAGATCAAAATGGCTTAATTCCAATATTTAATGACTTAAGCTACGAAGAGAGATTAGCAACTTCCGGAACAGGTGTGAATTTGAAACTTGGACTTGGATATACAATTGATAATACGATTAAATTGGGATTATCTTATCAAAGTCCTAGTTATTATACCATAACAGATAATTATTATACATCACTCAATTATGACTGCGAAGTATGTAACTTTTCAGATGAAACATTTGGGTCACCAAATGGCAGTTTTAAATACAAATTGAAAACACCAATGCGAATGACCGGGAGTGTAGGTGCATTGCTTAAATCAGAGGCAGTCAAAGGCTTTTTCAATGTTGATTTAACATATCTGAATTATTCTTCCAACAGATTTGATTTCAGTGCTTTCTCTAATGATCCGTCTGAAATTGATTATGAAAGAGAAGTTAATGGTGAGATCGATACACAATTACAATCAACATATAATATAAATCTAGGAGGAGAAATTGCAATAGATCGTTTTAGGGCAAGAGCTGGGGTCGGCTTTATTGGTTCTCCATACTTTGTTGATGGCAGTACAGAATATGATAAAATATATTCGTTGGGTGCCAGTGTCAGAGGTGACCGGTTTTATATCGATATGGCCTATCAATTCAGGACATTCTCGGAAGGATATATTCCTTATAGAGTTTTAACAAATGATAGATTACAATTGGTTAATAATGAAACCGAAGTTTCAAAAGTTATA
>JAJCYJ010000946.1 GCA_029262975.1 Saprospiraceae bacterium | reverse complement strand
TCTGGCAAATCTTTTTGAATTCAGGTTTTTGATTTCACAGCGTTCACCGAGCTGAGTTACGCCGACAGGTTTGATCGAGACATTACAATCACAGCGCATGGAACCCTTTTCCATATCAGCATCGGATACATCAAGGTATCTTAGAAGTTTTTGTAGTTCTGCCATGAATACGTATACTTCTTCACCAGAACATAGATCTGGTTCGGTCACTAATTCCAAAAGTGGTGTACCTGCCCGGTTCAGGTCGAGTAGTGATAAACTATCATGTACATCATGAATAGATTTACCTGCGTCTTCCTCCATGTGGATATGATGAATGCGAATAGTCTTTGTTTTACCCGCTACTTTTATACGAACTGTCCCCCCTATACAAATGGGCTGGTTGTCCTGGGTGATTTGATATCCTTTTGGTAAATCCGGATAGAAATAATGCTTTCTATCAAAGTAATGTGTCTTATTAATCTCACAACCAAGAGCCAATCCAAGTTTTATCGCCTTTTCAATATGCTTTTTATTAGCGACAGGCAGGGTGCCCGGATGAGCAAGAGAGATAGCAGATACATGTGTATTAGCACTTTCTCCAAATGTATTAGCATCGTCACAAAAAGCCTTCGTAGCCGTATTCATTTGAATATGAACCTCCAGGCCCACGACAGTATCATATTTCATACCTGATTTACTTGAAGAGGAATAAACTGACCAAAGTCACACTTAAGATCATAAAGAAGAGCAAACTTATGTATACAAAACCGATCAGTGTAAACTTTATGAAGCTTTTTATCCATCCCTGCTGGTAATAATATTTGATCGACAGGAAAAAAAACAGGGCAATAAGGGAATAGGCGATATCATCCAGATTATTTTCCGGGCCTATAAACTTGAAACCAAAATACAGGCCTATTGAGGACACGAGAAAAGCAAAAGAGTGAATGTTGAAGAGGACGATAAGGTGTTCGACAAAAAATCTCTTTCTCCTTATGTATAGCAACTTCATCAAAAAACCAGTCAATATGATGGCAAAAAGAATACTCCAGATAAGATTTCCGATACCAAATCGAATCGCTCCTGTTGGGTCTCTGATCGCCCGTACCATTTGTGTCATAAAAACGCGTTCCCAGTATGTTTCAGCATTATAATGAGTAAGAAATTCTTCAATCTGCATATCATACACATCGCCCCTGTCAAACTTATATTTTTTGCGGAGCAAGAAGCTATTGACATTTGTGTCACCCTTTGGATCATTTATGGCTATAGAATCAACTACGAATTTATCAGCCGAAAATATTATTGATTCCAAAGTGTCTAAATCGCAGGAATTATAGACTTGACTGAGTGAATCTTTTATGACACCGAATTCAGACTTGAGTTGAGATTTACCGATTTTCTCCAGTTGTTGAGCAGTCCCCAACGTGACTTGTTCCAGTGGAATGAGATCGGTAATTACAGCGATATGTATAATAAGGGCTACTAAGAAGAATCTTATCGGATTCAGGAATTGCTTCCGTTTTCCATCCATAAATTTTCGGCTTAAATAGCCAGGAACAGGAAGATAGAGCAAAGACTTATAGACACCATTCTCAAGATTAAATATACCAGCCAGAAACTCTCCAATAAGTGACCAAACAGTAAGTTTTGAATTGTGTACTTTTTGCCCACAATTATCACAAAATAATTGGGCAGGATCCAGTGTTTTCTGACAGTTCAGACACTGATCCATAGGGTGATGTCTTACCCCTTTTTTATTGAATTTTAGCTTTGATGCCAGCCACATCAAAATATAGTTGAAGTTCATCTATAACCCATTGTAATTCAACGGCTAAGCTAATGTTTATGACTGACATATCATATGGTAAATTCATATAATATGTTAAATAAATAAAAGTGGTACGAATTTTGGTCTTAAAGACATATGACTAAATAGTCTAATACGTGACATATTTGATACCGTCCAAAAGCCTTCGGGCAATCCGTTTCGGATTCAGGTCTTACCTGATCATGGTCATGGTATGTTTTTTCTCGTCACTTTCTACCGGTCAGATTTGTAACATAAATAATTTCAACCCCCAGGACACGCTCAGGGTAACAGGAATGCTGGGCACTTGCCAGATCAGCACTAATACAATTCTTGAGCAACTTGGTCTGGAAGGATGTAATCAAATTCAACTGATTCCTTCCGGGCCCTATAATGTGCCAACATCGAAAAAGGTTGTTGTATATGACAAGAATAAAGATTCGATATATACGAACTTCGATCTGATAACAGTGCCAAAATCATTAGAAGGAATTAGTGGAGTAGATGTCGATTCAAGTGGAATATTTATCAAATACTTACTAGCTGCCGGAGAATGTTCCGCCACCAAGGAAGAATTACTAGATAAATTAAATGTTGCAGATGATGAGGTAATAAGATCAAAAATTCACTTTCTGTCCGGCACATCGAGAGTGACAGAATTTGCAATAGGAGATACGACATATATTGACGAGATCACTTGTAACGATATCACTTTCTACGAAAACATAAAAGTCTTGTTTCTTCCTGATGTTGCAACATTTGGTGGTGTGATGAATTTTAATTTTCCATTGACAACCTGTAAGATGCCTATAGATTCTGTCTTGAACAGATTGGGCTACATTACGGAGGATTGTCCTGTATCGAGATTCGAAATCTCTGATGTAGGCCCTTTTGGGGATGGTCAACATTTCATCGACTATATAAAATTGGATGATTATTTTCTATTGAAAAATGCGCTAATTGATATAGAGTTAATTTGTCTAAATTCAAACATACCTTTTGACACGTTACCGAATGGAAAATGTGCGCTTAATGAATATGATATTTTTGAAAAGATTGGTCTTACGGATTCAGAATGTGGGATAGACAATGTCACGCTATTTCCACCGGGTCCGTATATTACTTCTCCCTCTTTAATTGAAAAAATATTTATCGATGGTGAGTTAGTATGTGATGCACCATTCACCGTATCATTTGTTAGAGACAGCATCGATGAAGTTGGATCTCTCATTTGTGTTCAAGACCTCAATATTGCTATGGGGATTGAATGTTCTGTGAAGTTGAATGCAGATGTAATACTTGCGAATGGTCAATATTGTTATCTAAATTATATCATTGATTTATCTTTTACAGATGATCCGGGGACGATCGTAGCTTCAGGTCATGAAGTGGAGATCCGACAGCCAGGTATGTATACCTTAAAAATCACAAATCCAGCTACCGGAAATTCTTGTTGGTCAACCTTCAAGGTAGAAGATAAATTCATAGAAGAAATAAAATGTCTTCCCGATACCCTGTGGTGCTATGACTCACCCTTATTAATTCCGAATGATTCAGTAGGACCAGATTTTCCTTTTCTCGGAGATGGTATCATGTATACTCCCACAGGTCAACACAACGAATATGATGTTTCTATGGCTACACTCTGCGGTGTAGCCTTTGCTCGTTATGAAGATAATTTGGTTGATAATTGTGTAGACGAGTTCAAACAAATAGTTGATCGAATTTGGACATTTGAAGATAATTATGGCAATAGTGATACTTGTCTTCAGAGAATTTATATTCGAAATACCACCATCGATATAGTTAAACCATTTGTAACTTTAGAAGTGGATTGTATTGATGATTTTTCTAAATTAGATGTCAACAATAATCCACATCCGGAGTCTTCGGGATATCCATTGATTGAAGGGGATTACCAGGCGGGTATTTGTGGCACGCTCAAGACTTCATATAAGGATACTGAATTTCCACTTTGCGGTAATGGAAAGAAAATTATAAGGGAATGGGTGATCATTGACTGGTGTTCAGACCAGGTAATAGAAATCCCTCAGATTATAATAATAGAAGACAAAGAAGCACCGATCATATTAGACTCATTGGAGAATTTATCGATTAGTGCTGATCCATTTATTTGTGGCGGTTCATTTATCGATCTGCCATTGCCTAATTATCAAGATTGTAATATAGACGAAGTAATTCTTGAAATTATTTACGAGACTTATAATGAGTCTGGAGACCTGGATAAAAAGTCAAACGGTTCCAGCCTTTTTATAAAAGAAATCTTGACGCATGATATAATTTCAGATTTCTTGATCGAATATATATTTACAGATCCATGTGGCAATGAATCCCGGGATTCATTAATGCTGACAATTACGGATGACGCTCCTCCAGTAGCCGTATGTGATGAGTTTACAGTTATTTCAGTAGGGGGCAATGGAAATGCTCTTGTTAGAGCTGAGACCTTTGACGACCTGAGTGTTGATAATTGTGGCATTGCTAAATTTGAAGCAAGAAAATTAAATGGAAAATGTGATGTCACCGGCATATTCAGACCAGATGTGAGATTTTGCTGTGACGAAGTAGGAGATACCATTCTAGTAGAATTTAAAGTGACAGATCTTGCGGGCAACTATAATATTTGTGAAGTTCGTGTAAGTATTCAGGATAAATTCAGACCAATTATTGAATGTCCTGAAGATATTAGACTGGACTGTGGTGTCGATTATCTTGATCTTAACATAACCGGCAGACCAGAAGCCAGGGATAATTGTCCAGCACTGGAAATATTTTATAAGGATGAAATAAATCTTGATCAATGTTACCAGGGGGTGATTCACCGCACCTGGATGGTTCGGGATAAAGGAGGATTTACTGTCTCGTGTGTACAGGAGATTACAATAATCGAGGACAGCCTTTTCACAATGGATCAGGCGATGTTTCCAAAAGATACAACCATAGAAGGTTGTCAAACTTCAATAGAACCAGATATTACTGGCAAACCTATTATTAACACATCGAGTTGTTCAATGGTAGATGCTACTTACAACGACTTGTTTTTTTATGATGTGGAAAACGCTTGTGTGAAAATTCTAAGAGAATGGACTGTAATTGATTGGTGTCAAAGAAATGAATCTAATTCTGGAATATGGAAAAAAGATCAAATTATAAAAATTGTCAGTGACCAAGGTCCTGAATTTCTGAATATAGCACAAGATTCTACTTTCTGTATTTCAAATGTAAATTGTGCAGATGTCATTTCAATAACCGGGAAGGCCGTAGATGGTGATGGATGTACCCCGACGGATGAATTGATTTGGTCTTACAAGCTGCACAACAATAATAATATATTATTAGCTAGTGGATCGGGTGCGAAAGTAGAGCAACTGCTGGAATTAGGGTCATATTTTGTCATTTTTGACGTTGTAGATGGCTGTGATAATACTAGTATAGATACCATACATTTTTCAGTTATAGATTGTACTCCGCCGGTCCTGACTTGCCCATCGGTGCAACCCTCATTAATTCTTAAACCAAGTGGTCAAGTGTCGCTCGATATAAGTGATGTGGTTGATATTGGAGCTACTGACAATTGTGATGCCCCAAATGATATCATCTTGTCATTTGAAAAAAATATCGACAGTACTGTATTAATATTTGAATGTGCCGATTTGATAAATGGCATCAGTGATCGATTTATAAAGATTTATGCTAGAGATAAAGCAGGAAATCTTGATTCGTGTGAACTATTTGTTCAAATTCGAGACAACAGTAGCAATCTCTGCGGTGGCAATCCACAGGATACAATGATGGTGTCGGGTTTAATTACAACGTCAGAATTCAATGAAGTTGAAGAAGTACAAGTACGATTGAAATATGACGAAGGAGAAAGATTGATGGTGACTGACCTCAGTGGACATTTTGAATTTGCCCATCTCGGCACTGGTAAGGATTATATAATAGAGTTTGAGAAGGACACGGATCACGATGATGGCGTCTCAACCTTGGATATATTAATGACCCAACGACATATTCTCGCATTAAGTAGATTGAAATCTCCATATCAGATTATTGCTGCAGACGCTGACAATAGTGGAAATATTTCAGCGATTGATCTGGTGAGAATGAGGAGATTAGTTTTAGGTTTAGATTCTACTTTGAATTTTAACGGGCAACGAAGTTGGAGATTTGTCGATGTCAACCAAAAATTTGATGATGAACGAATACCTTTCCCATTTGTAGAAAGAATAAGCATAAACTTTCTTGAAGCATCTTTGAGTGCGCTCGATTTTATGGCTGTAAAAATCGGAGATGTTAATGGGTCAAATTCAATTAGTTCCAGATTGAAATCTAATGCTCGATCAGCTACAACTAATATTCAATTTAAAGTCATTAACAATGAATTGCAATTTATTGCTTTAGAAGACGAATTGTTAGGTGGGCTGCAGATGAAGTTTACAGATTTTGCAGTAAGCAAAAATTTGGATATTAAGGGTGGGGTATTGGATATATCAGAAAATGATTACTTCCTGAATGATCATAAGCTGGCAATAAGCTGGGTTGGAACAGGTGAAGGAATTGAAGTGCAAAAAGGAGATGTTCTATTTTCAATTTTAATCGATAAAGATATCAATGTTGCGGACATAATTGATTCTTTCAAGCCAGCATCCAGTGAATGGATTAGTGATGACTTACAAAGCACGAAAGTTGTGCTTTCTGAACAATCGTCTGTATTAAGATTTGATAAAAAGAATCTTTCTAATTTAAAAAACGCACCGAATCCATTTAGTGATTATACGACTGTCACATTTGAACTTCTTAGAGAAGAACATTTAACAATCGAAATGATCGATATTACAGGCAAGAGCGTATTTAAGGTATCACAATTTTACAATCGAGGTGATCACGCTATAAATTTGAATCCTTCTACCTTGAATATTAATGCAGGACTTTATATTTTGAGAATTTCTTCCAATTCGCAAGCTTATATTCAAAAAATGACGTATGTCAAGTAGTCATCGAACGAAGGTGCCATTCTGAGTAACCTTCCTTTTAGAATTACATGGGGGCCAATTTACAAAAGACCACTCAATCGTCTATTGAATTAACGGTGGATTACGTTTAAAAGCGCATCCAAAATCTACCATGCTTTCGGTCGTAACGATGCCCTTAATATCTTCAATTTTATGGTAAAGAATATCGCGCATATGTTCACTATCTTTTGCGATTATTCTGACAAAAAGAGTGTATCCTCCGCTAATGTGGTAGCATTCAGTGACTTCAGGAATCTTCTTTAGTTCTTCAATAATAACATAAGTATTACTCCCTTCACTAATGGTCACACCCGAAAACGCGCCCCATTTATAGCCCAATTTTTTCTCATCAATAATTATCGAATGCCGAAGCAGAATGCCATCTTTTTTTAACCTATTCACCCGTTGATGAACCATGGTATTCGATATATT
>JAJCYJ010000945.1 GCA_029262975.1 Saprospiraceae bacterium | reverse complement strand
TATTTGTCCAGATAGTCGAATCAAACAGACGTTTCACAATTTTTTAGCAAGAAATAAGAGCATAACAAATTTTTCATTTCGATCAATTATTCCTGCATGGTGGCTACAATTGAGATCTCTTCCAAAGTCTTAATTCTCCCTTTAGACAATAATTATTTAAAGAATACAACGTATATTAAGCGATCATCACCTTGTCAATCATGAGACCATACCAATTTTTTCTTGCGACAATTCTAATACTACTTTTTAGCGCAGTCGTGCAAGGACAAAAGTCTTTTAATGAAATCAAGAAAGAATTACGGTCATTAGACGGCAGTGCTTATTTAACACGGGCTTTTGAAGGTGCTGAAATACTGGCCAGCAATGGAAAATATAAAGAGTCCCTGGATATTCTTGATAAAGCGATAAAGGAGGCAAGAGGTTTGGGACCAGGGCCACAAGCAGTAGTCTTCTTGAATAAAGCGGATGTTATTTCAAGATTTTTCCCAAAACAAGATCAATACTTAAAAGAAATCATTGAGAGCCTGGATGACATGGTAGACAAAAGTCCACCAACAGATATGATCGAAAAAGGCATTTTGATCGATGAAGCCATCCGGTATGCCACGAAAGGAAAAACTAAGACCAAATTAGAGAATCAATTAATTAATCTTCGTAATACCCTCGCTGTCAATGAGCAACAATTACTTGCTGATTCTAAAGACATGGAGCTTAAAGAATTTAAGAAATTAAATAAAGAAGAAGCCTTTGAGGAGTTAGAAAAGTTGAAATCAGAAAGAGAAAGATTAGAGACTCTTCAGCAGAAATTATCAGCGTCCATTGATAGAAATGAGCGACAATTAAGCCGCAGATCTGTGATTATTAACCAAATGTCCCAGGAGCAGGCTAAGAAAGAAGCCATCATTCAATACAATAAAAGAATGATAGATTCTCTCCGATTTATTGGACAATTGGATTCACTTAATATGTTGACACAAGAAGGATTAATTAATGAACAAGAAGCGCAACTTCAACTACAGGAATCTCAAATTCAACTAAAAGATTCTGAACTCCAACTAAAAAGTTCTCAGCAGAAGCTATTCTTGGTTCTTGCGTTACTCGGACTAATTATAGCCGGATTCTTGTTATGGGCCTTTTTCTCAGCTAAAAAGACGAATAAAAAATTGGCACTTAAAAATGAACAAATCGAGCAGGAAAAAGAACGTTCGGAAGCGCTACTATTGAACATATTGCCTAAGTATATAGCGCAGGAATTAAAAGAGCACGCTAAAGTAAAAACTCGAACAATCAGCCAATGTACAGTCGTATTTACTGACTTTATCAACTTTTCTCAAATTGCTAAAAAACTTACCCCGCAGGATCTGATCGGTGCATTAGATGAATGTTTCAGGGCATTCGATAATATTATTTCAAAGTATAACATCGAAAAAATCAAGACAATCGGGGATTCATACATGTGCGCAGGGGGTGTACCTGTTACTAATAGCACCCATGCCGTCGATGCCGTTAATGCAGCCATAGAAATGATTCACTTTCTAGACGAATGGAATTTGGAACGCGAAAAACACAATAAGGTCAGATTTGACGCAAGAATCGGCATTCATTCAGGACCAATTATTGCGGGTGTTGTAGGAGCAAAGAAATTTGCTTACGATATTTGGGGCGATACTGTAAATGTTGCCGCCAGATTAGAAAGCCAATCGGCAGCTCAAAAAATAAACATAAGTGACTCAACATATCAATTAATAAAAAAACACTATCAGTGTATAAAAAGGGGTAGCATTAGTGTTAAAAATATGACAGATCTTGAGATGTATTTTGTTGATGAGAAAGTGGTAGATGCTTCTTTAAATTAGCGGCAAAGATCATATTCTGATAGGAACATCGATTCAAATACATCTCATATGGATCAAGGAACAAACTCATGAGCAAAGAGAAAGTCAAACGTGATCTCTATAAGATAATTAGGAAAGAGCTCTCCTCGGATTTAACTTATCATGGCATTCATCATACGGAAGATGTCTATAATGTTTGTTTGTTCTATATAGACCATTATTCACTAAAAAAAAAGGATTCAGAATTATTGGAAATAGCTGCTGTCGGTCACGATATAGGGTTTACACAGACGTACATCAACCATGAACAAGTCGGTGCCGAAATCACAACGCGTATCATGAAAAAATATGGTTATTCTACAAATGATATGGATGTTGTCACCCAGCTAATTCTTGCTACCAAGATTCCTCAAACGCCTAATTCATTTCTTGCTCAAATCATTTGCGATGCCGATCTGGATTATCTTGGCCGGAATGATTTCTTAAGTATTGGACTTACCTTAAAAGAGGAGTGGGCCAACTATGAAATCGTACCTAACCTTGAAGAAGAATTTGACAATATACAGATCGGGTTTTTAAAAAAACATTTTTATCATACAGATTATGCAGCTTCAAAGCGCAGTCCTGTTAAAATAAAAAACTTAGCAGCTCTAGAACGAAAATATAAAAAAAGTCAAGGATGAAATGACTGAAGGGCTATTGTAAAACAGAATTAAGAATGATATTACGAGCACCATGCGAAGCAGAGGCAATCCATAGTATTATACTTGAAAATAGGTTCTGATTTTATTTATAATAATCCTGTGTGCAGATTCTTTCGTGATATGAGAACTTTCTCTTTCTTTTTCAATCGCCTCTGCTATACCAGATTTGCATTTTTCCAGGACACTTACAAAATCCGATAAAATTTTATCATCCGAAATTAATAATGTCGAAAAGGACTCTTTGTCTATAACTAACACCTTGCAGTCATGCTGAGCTCTTATGGATGCTGTTCTTGGCTCCCCAGTAAGCAAACTCATCTCACCAAAAAACTCACCCTTCACCTTTTTAGCGATGACGATATCCATTATGGATTCTGATTTTATCAAGACTCTTATTCCTCCTTCGAGAATTATAAACATGGAATCACCTTGATCTCCTTGTCGCACAATCAAGTCATCCTTTGCATAGAGTTCAATTCTGCATTTCTCAGCTAAATTTTTAATGTTTTCGTCTTCCATATCGCTAAGCCATTCCAGACTGCCAAGAAATTGGACAACACCTTCGTTCTCCAGATTTTTTTCGCTTCTTTCTTCATTCTGGAGAATTTTCATTTGAACCTCGCTGGTAGGATAAGGTATTTTAATTTCATTTCGCTTTAGCGTATACCAGAGCCTTGATAACACTACATCCTGTATGTGCAGGATGTCCCCGTAATCATATAGCCAATATCGAAGGCAATATTTAATACCACTTTCCATATAGTCAAGCACAAAGGCTCCGTGGTTTTCGTCTAACTCTACTTCGTCAATTTCATTCAGTAAATCACGAAGCACTTTTTTTACTAGATTCGGAGGGTGACTATAATCCAATTCGATATAAAAGTTATGAATCTGGCGTCTGGTAGGTCTGGAAAAGTTGACTATTTTATCTTCTGCGACAAATCTGTTTGTTAAGGAAACACGGTGATTTTCTCTGGTTAATAAAGTTACAGTTCGCCAGTTTTGACTTACTACTTTGCCTTCAAATCCACCAAGATTTACCCAGTCATCTATGCTGAAGGGCGCCTCGATTTGCAATGAAATTCCGGAGAATAAATTACTTAATGTATCCTGAAGTGCTAAACCGATGATCGCAGAGACTACCGTAGAGGTAACCAACAAACCCGTGAGTTCTTTGTCAAAAATAAATTGAACAGAGTAAAGAATGACACCGAGAATGATAAAAAAAGAAAAAATATCAAAGAGAAATCTTGGCATTCTTACCCAATTCTTTTTTCGGATGACCGTGTATCCTAACCAAAACAAGAATTGAATGATTCCATTAGCTGCAAAGACAATAACCAGGAATGCTAAGACCTTATCTCTAAATGAGAAGACCGTGATATCGGAGAAATCAACCTGATAAATCCAAATGGCTATTGAGGTTGTAAGAAATGCAATGGTATTAGAGAGTAAAGTCTTTCGATCATATGATTCACGCCATGATCGCTTCAAAAATACGCTGGTGATCAAAACCAGGACATATAGACATAGGCTATAGAGGAATACGTCTTCTTTCATCCCGTTAAAGTAATAAAAGAGTGAGAACTTAATATCAGTTACTGTATTAAAATAGCAGGGGTTTTGTACGGTTTATTGTTTCACTAATTCGATATCATTCTGTCAAATAACTATTAGAAAGGAGCTATAAGATAATTCTTCGTTGTCATATTCGAGCATTGCGCATAATGGTTATTTATTAGAATATAATGCTCGGAACTAAGAATCAACTTTTTGTAATTGTCTATTATTTGGGAATAAAGACCTTTTTCAATTCATTTTTGGTGACTTTGCCAAGTGTATTTCTGGGTAAGGCATCGATGATTTTAAATTCTCGGGGCATTTTATATTTTGGGAGTCTATTTTCTAGCCAACTTTTTAGTGCAATAAAATTTATCTCCGGGTTCTTACATACTAATGCAGCAACTACCACTTCTCCCCACTCTTCATCCGGTATTCCAATTATACCGCAATCTAATATGTCTATGTGTGTTCTAAGTATTTCTTCAATCTCTAATGCAGATATTTTATACCCACCTGATTTAATGATGTCAACTGAACTGCGACCCAGGATTTTATAATAACCGTCTGAGAGAACAGCAATATCTCCAGTATGAAACCACCCATCTTCAGTAAATGCTTGTTTTGTAGCCACGGGATTTTTCCAATATTCAAGAAAGACCCCCGGGCCTTGGATTTGAATTTCGCCCGGCATATCCGAATTTTCAATTTCTCCCTTGTCATTGATCAATCTAAGTGATACGCCTGGCAAGGGAACGCCAACATGACCCGGTCGCCGTTCTCCATTAAAAGGATTGGATAGTCCCATACCTATCTCCGTCATACCATATCTTTCCAGTAATGTGTGACCTGAAATATGTTTCCATTTTTCGAGCACACTGACCGGTAATGCTGCAGATCCTGAGACCATCAAACGGAATGAACGACAGGACTTAGATAATGTTTGTTTTTTATTCGCATCC
>JAJCYJ010000944.1 GCA_029262975.1 Saprospiraceae bacterium | reverse complement strand
TCATAACCTGGGGACCTGACGGTGGCTCTAATCATTTGGATCATCGTCTGATAGGTGCTACGGCGACGTCAGTTTATCTTAGTAAAATATGGGATAATAACCCCTCACTGTACTATGTAGGCAGACCGTCACAAAGTATGGATGATGAAGAATCTATCATATTAAGGGGTGTTGACGAGTCGTATTTGACTACTCGGATAACTTTTACCGATGACGATCTTGAAGCAGCTATAGCTTCACTTTCATGCCATGTAAGTCAGGTTCAGGTTGATAGAGTGAGAGAAAGAATGGAAGGTCGTTATGGAGAAGATAAATTAATCTATTTGAGAAAGTTTGTTGGACCACAATCGTCTTCCGATAGTGTTTTTTAATTAGATAAATTCCTTGTAAACTACCTCCTTATTCTTGCAATTAAACCTTTGATCCATCATAAATGTCCTTACATCCCATAGATTGGTTAGTTATCATTTTGTATGGAATATTAACAGTCGTTTTGGGTCTGTGGTATTCCAGACGGGCAGGTAAAAACATAGAGGAATATTTTATAGCAGGAAGAACCCTGCCATGGTGGATAGCGGGCACATCCATTGCCGCTACTTATTTTGCTACAGACGCTCCTTTATTGGCTGCAGGACTTGTACGACAACACGGAATTTATGCCAATTGGTTATGGTGGTATGAGGCCGCAGGTGTGATGATGCTGGTCTTCTTCTATGCCAAGCTTTGGAGGAGGGCCAACATTATAACCGATGCCGAATTTATCGAATTGCGCTATTCCGGAAAACCCGCGTCCATATTAAGGGTCTTTACTGCATTGTATCACGGACTGCTCAAGAATATGGTGGTGATGGGATTTGTCCTGCTTGCCATGATGAAGTTTTCGAGTGTTATTCTTGGTTTCGATCCGCTTTATACTTTGATAATAATAGTGTTTGTTGCATTGATTTATACGGTCTCGTCAGGTCTATATGGCGTGGTTTACACAGATCTCCTGCAGTTCGTAACGGGGATGATAGGGACGTCTATTTTTGCGGCTATTGTTCTTTATCAGTTAGGTGGTCCGGCTGAAATGGCTGAAAGTATCAGGGCACTCGAAGGTGTCAACCCCGGCACATTGGATCTTATTCCAGATTCAGAACATATCAGTTCGTTGGAATTTATATCATTCATGGTTATGATCTTCATATTGTGGTCACGCAGTGCCCAGGGTGATGGGTATTTTGTGCAGAGATTATTCGCTGCCAAGAATGAAAAGCATTCCGTATTATCTGCACTATGGTTTAATTTTATAGCCAATGTGGTGATGACATGGCCATGGATTATTGTTGGTCTCGGGTCATTGATCATATTACCTATCGCGACCGCTTCGCCGGAATTATTAGCCGATCCGGAACTGGCATATCCCATGATGATCACTGAGATCGTACCTATAGGTCTCAAAGGAATAATCGTTGCATCATTCCTGGCGGCTTTTATGAGTACGATGGATACACATCTTTGCTGGGGGGCATCTTATATGGTTAATGATATATACAAGAGATTTATAAAAACATCCGCTTCTGACGGACATTACGTAAAAGCATCCCGATTGTTTATTATCATCCTGGTTGTATTGGCAGCTATAACGGCCTGGCAAATGGAAACCATTAAAGCAGGATGGATATATATTATCGAGATCACAGCGGGATTAGCCATTGTCCTTTTATTCAGATGGTACTGGTGGCGTGTCAATCCCTGGGCAGAGATAAGTGCAATGGTATCATCTGTAGTTCTTGCCAATGGGACGCTTTTGATCGCTCTCATGGCAGCTATAGGTATCATTTCAACAGGTACAGAACAAACTATGCTCAGTTATTATGGTAGCCAATATGATATGCTGCGGGCAATGACCATACTGGTGGTAAGCACGGTAATATGGATAACTGTAACACTGTCGACCAAACCGGATGATACCGAACATTTGAAAAAATTCTATCGCCAAGTTCGGCCTGGAGGATGGTGGGGCGAAATTGCCAAGAGTTGTCCTGAAGTGAAGTCTGATGTACGTGCATCTCACAATTGGATTGGATGGTTCTTGGGCGTGTTATTTATATATTCCTGTTTATTGGGCTTTGGTCACGTGATAATTGGGAATACTATGCTTGGCGGGGGGCTGCTCGCTATTTCAGTTGTAGGTGGTTTGCTGACTTTGAAAATGGCCAAAAAAGCATTTGTGATAGATGAGTAATTTTAGAGTATCTACACAGCCAATATTGAAAATTGTCTCATTGCGCCCTAACCCTAAAGGTAACTGAGCCAATTCTCAACATTTTCAAACATAAATAATCTTATCAAATAGTTGAAATATCATTTACAATACTAAAGGTGTAGTTACATTTTAGATCTTACAGTAATTAATCCAAATATATTATGACCTTAAAAATTGCCCTTATCGGCGCGGGAAGCGAAGAATTTGGACCTGCATCAGTCCATGATATCTTTTTGAGTGATCCATTGAATCAACAAGATTTGGAAGTTGTGCTGATGGATATCAATGAAAAGAGTTTGCCTTCCATAAAGAAGTATGCAGAGTCTGTGGCCAAAAAGCTCAATAGGAATCCAAAAATTACAGCTACTGCAAGTTTGGATGTTGCCCTGAAGGAGGTAGATTTTGTCATCACAGCGATTGAATTAAAAAGATATCATTATTGGTCCCAGGATTTTCACATTCCACGCAAATATGGATTCAACCAGGTGTATGGAGAAAATGGCGGTGTCGGAGGGCTATTTCATGCGCTTCGTAATATACATGCATCCATGACCATTGTAAAAAAAATGGAGGAAATCTGTCCCAATGCCTGGTTATTGAATTATACCAATCCATTAACCAAACTATGTGAGGCCATTCACAGATTGTCCTCTGTTAATATTGTTGGGCTATGTCATGGCGTATTTGAAGGGAAGAAACAGGTAGCCAGGTTTTTAGAAATGGAGGTAGCTGATCTGGAGGTGCGCGCTTCGGGGCTCAACCATATCACCTGGTTTCAATCTCTAAAACATAAGCAGACCGGTGAAGATCTTTATCCTAAACTAAGACAGCGAGAAAGGGAGGCTCATTGGTTGGCAGAATGGGACGAAATTGCACTGAGCAGAATATTATTAAGGACATTTGGTCTGTACCCGTCGCCAGGGGCTAATCATATTGTAGAATATATAAGATGGGGAGATGCTTTTTTAGCCAGCGATAAGTTGCAGTTTTTTTATGATCCAAAAGATGGTGATCCATGGGATAATGGTAAAACACCGACTTGGCTTTACAATTTACAAGGAAATCCTACGCATACCCCCCTTTATCCAAAAGAGGATGTAAACCTCATTTTCGAATTAGATAAAGGAAGCAACAGAGAAATCAAACCATCCGGAGAGCTGGCTATACCCATAATAGAAGGAATGTTTTGTGGTGTAAGTCATCAGCTGGATGCCGTCAATGTCCCTAATAACGATTGGGTCCCCGGTCTCCCAGAAGGGGCGATCATAGAAGTCCCTGCAGTGGTAGATAGTAATGGTCTTCATCCAATGAAAATGGAAAAATTGCCAGAACCCGTACTGGCCTTATTGCGTACACAAGTAAGCATAAATCAACTTTTAGTAGAAGCCTACCATGAAAATTCAAAAGACAAACTTTTACAAGCCATCCTACTGGATCCCACGGTACATTCTTACAATAATGCGATCGCCTGTATGAATGAATTGTTGAGGTTACAGGAGGATGTGCTGCCGAGGTTAGTTTGAGGTCAGGTAGGATCAATTCGAAAACGCTAATCGAAGATTTACTTTCTTGCTACTTCGTTTGCTATCAGATTGGATACGTCCAAGACTGTCAACGGGAATAAGCACCCCATCGTATTACAAATAATTCACAACAGGACTGTATAAATCTGGGTCAGCTCACATGAGCCCAATCAAATCTTCATCAGAACTTTTGGGCAATAAAAAACCTTATCCAGCAGCTTTAGATGACTGTTACGATACCCTAAAATGGATTAAAAATAATATTGATGAACTAGGTGGACGAAGCGACCAAATCATGGTTGGTGGGCATAGTCCCACTCATAATTGGGGTTTCATTATCTTTAGATTCACCTACTTATCAATAAAGCCAAATGTCCAAAGCTATTCCCTTGTCTTTCTTGTTTTTATTGCTCCTGTTTTGTAATTGCACCAATGAAGGAAAATTCGGGCCCGTAAATTTCTTGATTCTAATGTCAGATAATCAATACGTCAGTCATCTGGGCTGCTATGGAGATCCGGTAGTAAAGACACCAGCTATTGACCAGCTTGCGAAAGATGGTATTCGCTTTACAAATGCTTTTTGTGCATCTCCGTCCTGCACCCCAGCACGTGGTGCGATGCTGTCTGGGCAGGACATATGGCGACTCGGGGAAGGAGGAAACTTGTGGAGTACTTTGGATAAAGGCATTCCTCTCTTTACGGATCTTCTCGAAGAGTCAGGATATCATGTAGGGCATGACCGCAAAGGATGGGGACCCGGGAATTATAAAGTAAGTGGTAGAAATAGAAATCCAGGAGGATATACTTTTGAGAATATTGAAGATTTCATTGATCAGAATCAAGAAGATAAGCCATGGAGTTTTTGGTTGTCTTCCAGAGATCCGCATCGACCCTTTGAATTAGGTTCTGGCATAGCATCCGGTATGGATATTGAGAAAGTAGTAGTGCCTCCTTACTTGCCGGATGTGCCAGAAGTCCGTTCGGATATTTGTGATTATTATTTTGAGATCCAACAATTTGATAAGGAAGTAGCAGCTGCTATAGCTTTGTTGAAAGAGAAAGGACAATTAGAAAATACAGTCATCATCCTTTGCTCTGACAATGGCTGGATGATGCCCCGTGGCCTTGCCAATTTATACGACTTTGGTACTCGCGTTCCATTAATTATTTCTTATCCAAAACGATTCAAATCGAATAGAGTCGTTACTGATTTCGTTAGTCTCAATGATCTGGCCCCTACAATATTGGAGTTGGCGAATTTGGAAGTTCCTAAAGTAATGACTGCGCATTCTCTGAATTCTATTTTATCAGGTTCAGATGAAGGAAGAGTGGAATCCCCACGCAGTTTTATTGTTACTGCTCGAGAACGACATGCGATTTGTCGAAAGGCTGGACTTGGTTATCCCAGTCGTGCAATACAAACAGATGATTATTTATATATTCGGAACTATGAACCTCAGCGATGGCCAGCAGGAGATCCACCCTTGTTCGGAGATATAGACTTGCATATGTTGCAAGAGATGACACCTACCAAGGAGTACATGATGGAACACAAAGATGACCCTATGGTCAAACCCCTCTATGAACGAGCATTTCTAAAGAGACCTGCCGAAGAACTCTTCGATCTTCGCATCGATCGGTATCAGATGAACAACGTAGCCGATAAGAAGAACTATCAGAATGTCAAATCAGCGCTCGAGCAGCAATTACTGAATTATTTGATAGAAAGAAACGATGCGCGAGCATCAGGAAAGCCAACACAATGGGACACTTATCCTTATCACGAAGAAGCGGATTGGATAGGAAAACCGAGGAAAGAAGCACAAGAAAAATTTGGCTTGGAAGCAGCGTATAGTTATTAGCAAAATAAAATCTAATAAATAGAAAAATAAGAAACACTCATAATGAAAATAATCTGGCAATTATTCGGTGCCCATATTACACTTTCACTAATCATATTAATTCTCTTTTTGGCCTGGCTGTTTTGGCCTCGCAAGTATAAGTTTATAAGAAAAGGCTTGATAAGAAGTTGTGGATTAGTTTTACTAGGAAGTATTCTATTAGCTTTTTATACTTATTGGCCCAGGGAGTACCATAAAAGGTATTTGGATGATCAACTGTCTGCCGAACTAAAAGCAACACTTCTGAAACAGTTAGCAGATTCCATTGACTTCCATATAGGAATGGCCACTTCACCCGGCTCTCCTTACCAAGACTTAATTGCCCAAGAATTTAATTCTGTAGTTGGGGAAAATCACTTTAAGCCGGGCAAATTGCTGGTTGATGCTGCAAACTGGGAGTTTAATTTTACAGCTGCCGATAAATTGATGGACTATGCTCAGGCCAATGGGCAAAGAATGCGTGGGCACACACTCGTATGGGGGAAATTTCCGGGGATGACCTTCCCAAGCCAATGGATTGAAGTTATCAATAGTGCGGAAGATCCAAAGGAGACTATGCAAGGTCTTATAAAAAGGTACATCGAAACAGTCATGGGGCATTTCAAAGGTCGGGTATCGACTTGGGACGTGGTTAATGAGCCGATGGGTGGTGAGTCATTATATCCAAGCATATTTTCTAATAGTATGGGCGAGGAATATATTGACTATGCATTTAAAATCGCTAACCAGGTGGATCCAGAATGTTCTCTATTCTTGAATGAACAAATTGGTGATTATCAAGGCCCGCAGGGTAAAGCGTTTTTAGATTTGTTAAAGCGGTTAGTGGATCGAGGTGTTCCTATTCACGGTGTTGGATTGCAATCACATCAAATAAATCGGATTCATGATACTGATGCCCTAAGACAGTATATCCGAGCTATTGGACAAATGGGACTAAAAGTTGAAATAACAGAGCTCGATGCCCGACTTCTTCTATTCGGTGGGGAAGATGATCCATATCAAGCCCAAGGTGATCAATTTAGAAAAGTAGTTCAGGTTTGCCTGGATGATCCAGTTTGCACTGGAGTAACATTATGGGGAGTAACAGATGGAGCAAATTGGATGGATGGGGTTCCTCCATTCAAATGGAAAAGCCCTAATGCACCGAATATCTGGGATGAGGATATGAACAAAAAACCTGCTTATGTAGGAATCTGGGAAGCGTTGAAAGGAGCCCAAACTGATTAATCACAATCTGTAACGTGTATTATAAAATGGAAGCAATATTTTATCTTTTCCCATTTTCACTTCTACTATTGGTTTTAGTATAAGTAACACTTGTTAAACTCATATTTATACCAAAAAGATAGTCAAGAAGAAGAAATGGGGTTGGTACATTTTTGGGTATCGAAGTTGTTGTTCTGATATTATATACCTGGATATATATTCAGCCGAAGCAATATTCCGACCTCAGGTTCCGATAGCTATCGGGAGAATCCTGCGCTATGCATATAAAAAAAGCCCTCCAGATTTCTCTGAAAGGCTTCAGTAGCGTGAGCGAGACTTGAACTCGCGACCTCAGGATTATGAATCCTGCGCTCTAACCAGCTGAGCTACCACGCCATTTATTTCAACTAAATTATTTCCTTCTTTACAGTTCCCTCTCTTCTCTCTTCATTCCCCAACTCCCGACCTCTGGTCCCGATAGCTATCGGGAGAATCCTGCGCTCCCTGCCTGCCGTACCACCAGGTAGGCAGGTAACCAGCTGCCTGTCCCGACATTTATCGTCGGGAAGCTACCACGCATTTTATTTCAACTATTACTAATTCCTAATATGCACTTCCTACATCCTTCTCTATTCATTCCTCTTCTCCCGACCTCTGGTCCCGATAGCTATCGGGAGAATCCTCCGCTCCCTACCTGCCGTACCGACAGGTAGGCAGGTAACCAGCTGCCTGTCCCGACATTTATCGTCGGGAAGCTACCACGCATTTTGGGTGTGCTGTGTGGGTTTTAGTTTGAGTGTGACCCCGTTTCTGCAAACTAAATATTGCTTTTTTCAACTCCTTTTACAATCCTCGACCTTTCTAATCCTCATGAAGACACTTTAGCCTCCGATAAGTCTCAACTTACACTTTCCAAAATTTCGGAGTGCAAATATATAGTAATTTAGAAATCAAGAAAGCCTTATGAGATATTCAGCTACATTTTAGCCTCCACCTAAAGAAAGCAGGCTTATTTTATTTGCCCAGCTTACTTTTCTACTCCTCGCTTTAGCTAGATGAAAATAATCAGTTAGTTCATTTTTATGACAAGTAATTAATACCGTATCATCCTTAGATAGATCTCTGGCACAATGGGTAAAACCTGTCCACCTCAGGAGGAGTCCATTGAATGAAATTATCACTCCATGGGGTTCCACCAAGGGCGGACAGGTTTAACCCCGTGTTCAGTTCGTTTCAACCCCAAGATGAGTTCGTATTAACGAAGGCTCAATGGTTTGAATCTGTCCGTCTCAGGAGGAACCCATTGGACGGAAATAACAAACAATTATTTACTGATCCCAAAACATTCGCGTATTTTAGAATAGGTTTTTGAAGTGAACTTAAAATCCTTTTAATTCCAGGGCTTAATCGAGAAATAACCATGAAAAATATTTATAAAATCAGTGTATTAATAGCAGCACTCCTGCTGCTCATACAACAACCCGCCAAATCATGCGATCCGAACTGTGATCACCTACATCATCTATTGTATGGTGGAGGAGCAACCTTAGGCACGATACTGCTGGCTCCCGCAATAGGGACATTACTTTTTGATGACTCTAATCCTCCCTATGGAAAAGCGCTTGGCCTTACTGCCTTGACATCCATTGGAGCTTATAGCATTGGGCTCGCTATTACTTCTCCAACTGACGATCAAGTAGGTGGTGCAACCCTTGGATTACTTGCCATTCTTCCCGTAGTCGCAGGTATTGTAACGACGTCAGCCGTCTTTAACAAACAGAATTCGAGGGATGATCTTGGAAATATCTCTCAACCATCAAAATTTAACCTCGGCCTCCAACCCATCAGCAACGGTGCTGCTGTTACGATGGTGATGACCTTCTAACAAAGAACTCGATCAATATAGACCGTGGCCCTTCCCAACTGTTGGAGCAAATTTCTCCTGCGACAACAATAATAATACTAGAAAACGCAACAATAATATTTTATAAGATCACTCAATATTCGCGTATTTTCGTAAGGTAATTGTGGTCAAAATCAAAGAGATTTTAAAACTCCACAAGTACATAGAATAAGACAATGAAAAAGATAATCAGTGTGCTAGTCTGCACGCTTTTTTTATGCGCACTCAGTCCCATCAAAGCATGTGATCCAAACTGCGATGTGTTTGGATATTTCTCCTTCGTTGGTCCAGCTACACTGGGTACGATCGTTTTAGCTCCTGCAATAGGGGCGCTGCTATATGAAGATGATCCAAAGCCCCCATTCTTAAAAGGTTTGGTCAAAACTGCCCTTCCAACTCTTGGGGTCTATGGTGTAGGGTTCCTGGTTCTTGGGCCTCAAGGTGAATCCACTACTTTTGTTCAAGTATTCTTTGCTTTGCTTCCGATCGTTACAAGCATTACTACCACAACCATATTTTACAATAAATACAAATCAAGGGATGGTCCAAAAAATATCTCTCAGGCACCAAAAATTAATATTGGTCTGCAACCCATCAATAATGGAGGAGCGATGACCATGGTGATGACTTTCTAAAATATCAGGTCTCTCTGGCTATCTCTTTTTATGACCTAAACTCAGATTCTGCTCATTCATGCTTATCTTTCATCCATAATAAAAAATTTATGGATCCTATTATCATTGGCCTGGTCGTCGTGCTGGCGCTCAACCTTTTTATCTTTCCTATCTCCTATTATTTTCAAACAGACAGACTTACGGACATCACTTATGCGCTGAGTTTTGCGAGCATAGCCGTATATGGCTTTGCCATGGGTCTTGGTATAGAGAGTACGCCCAAGATAATTATGGCAGGACTAATCCTCCTGTGGGCCATTCGACTGGGTGCTTTTCTTTTTTATCGTGTAACAAAAATGGGTAAAGACGATCGATTTGATGAAATCAGGACCAATCCAATGAGATTTCTGCGTTTCTTCCTGATCCAGGCCGTAAGCTCCTGGGTAATCTCATTGCCGTTCTTATATTATTTGCTTGAAAATCCGGGAACACAAACGGGCTGGCAGGAAATATCCATAGTAGAATGGGCTGGTATAGGTATTGCTCTTACAGGATTGTTAGTTGAGGCCATCGCGGACCAGCAGAAAGCAGTATTCAAAGCGGATGCCGGGAATAAGGATAAATTGTTGACAAGCGGTCTGTACGGCGTAGTTCAATATCCCAATTATCTCGGTGAAATTTCCTTTTGGATAGGCATTTTTATTGTTGCCATTCCAGTTTTGTCCGGGCTAAGATGGTTGGCCATATTGAGTCCGATTATCATCATCTTGTTGCTACTATTTCTCAGTGGTATACCTACTATCGAAAAGGCCAGGAAAAAGAAGTTTGCCGGGGATAAGGAATATGAAGCATATTCAAAAGAGACGGCTAAACTGATACCAGGTGTTTATTAAAATTTAATTCGATGTTTTCCTCTTAATGGATTCAATTCGATATTTCGCACTTTCAATTCTATTATTTTTGTTTACTCCTTTTTAAAAATATGAACGAGATGAAGTCTTGTAGAGGCCTCAGACGATAGTCTAAGATATAAGCCAGTGTTATTGGTTTATATGTGATGTTGGGCAGTGATTCTGACATGTTAAATATGAGTTTGCTCTGATATGGTGTTTGCATTTGCCATCTACAAAGGCCGATTCCCGGATGTGTATAAGACTTAATTTAATAATACACATCAGGATCTATAGTGGACTTTAATATCTTGGGGTCTATTTATACATTTAACTATATCAACAAAATACAATAGCCTGCAGCATGTCCAATATTCACAGTTTTCAACTGAGTCGACTTGATAATTTTACTGAATTCTTACTCTTGGAAAATGCATTCTTGCCGCACGAATTAAACATTTTGAATAATTATTGGAAAGAGGAATTAGCAAAGAAAGCAGAACTTGAAGGTCATGAAGATAGAACTGAAGATGACAAGATCAGAAAATCCAGTGTCATCAGCATCACCCCCGAAGGAAAAAATAAATGGATTTATGATCGCTTAACAGATGTGTCAAATCAATGTAATCATCATTCTTATTCTTTTGATCTCGCTGGCTTTTACGAACCATTACAGCTGGCTGAATATAAAGAAGAAGATTTTTTTGACTGGCATTTGGATTTCGGAATAGGAGATTCCTCCACCCGCAAGTTGAGCATTAGCATCCAACTTTCCGATTCCGATGAATATACGGGAGGTGATCTTCAATTCAGAAGGAATAACAATGTTATTACTGCTCCACGTGAAAAAGGAACAGCCATAATTTTTCCTTCCTTTATAATGCATCGGGTTACTCCTATCAAATCAGGAAGCAGAAGATCACTCGTTGGATGGGTATCCGGAAATCACTATCGGTAAGTACTTTTTGAATATCGAAAAGGCGTAAACTGATGAACTATTTGATCGATCTCTCTCTCGTATTTGACCACCCATACAGACATTTTACACTATAAGTCCGAGTACGTAGGTATATTCAGAAGTAGTTACATTTTAGATTAATAGTGTCAACGATATGCATTATTCTTGCGGGCGTGGAAAGCCGCATGAAGTGGGTCGATGGGGTGACGCCTTGTGGGTTGGATTCAGGCGGCGAGCCTGCCTGACGGACAGGCAGGTCTTTTGGTGACCCACCAAAGGTCGGCAGGCATTTTTGACGAATGAAAAAGTCACAAATG
>JAJCYJ010000943.1 GCA_029262975.1 Saprospiraceae bacterium | reverse complement strand
AACAATCCAATAAATGTGACTACTTTATATAGCACGTGCCCCTGGCCCACTGAACTTGCCAATGCAAGAGGTAGTGGAGAATCAGAAGGATCAGCTCCAGGTGAAGGAAAAACTATTGTCTCCCAACCATCCAATCCTACTGCGGCAGTAAATGTAAGGAGACACAAAACAACAAGTGTCAATATCGCAGATCCAAATCCTATGAGTACATTTCGTTGTGGATTGATAGTCTCTTCCGCAACATTGGCGACTCCTTCGATAGCCAGAAAAAACCAAATAGCAAAAGGCAAGGCGGCAAATGCTCCTTTCCAGCCATTTGGTAATGCATTTTTCTGCATGTGCTCCCATTCAAAATGAGGTAATGTGACGCCAGCAAATATTATCAACCCAATTATTGCAATTACAGTCACTACCAATTCAAAGGAAGCTGCCGCCTGGACACCGTAAATATTGATAGCGGTAAAGATAAAATAGGCAACAATAGCTATAGCAAGTACCGGAACAGTAGGTATCAGTAAATTCAGATAAGCACCGATAGCAAAAGCAATCGCAGGAGGTGCAAAGATGAATTCGATATTTTGAGCCATTCCACCCAGAAAGCCCCATTCTTTCCCAAGAGCCTTTACAGCATAATCAAAAGCACCTCCGGCCTTTGGAATTGAACATGCTAATTCAGTATAGCTAAATGTGAATGTGAGGTACATAACAATAATAAACAAGGTGGCTACGGCGAGTCCCAATGTCCCGCCCTTCTCGAGACCCAGGTTCCACCCGAAGTACATACCTGATATCACATATCCTACTCCCAATCCCCATAACATAAGAGGTCCGAGTGTCTTTTTTAGTTGATTCTGTTCTGGTGATGTCATTTTGAGACGATCCTTTGATAATGAATGAGGAAAGAATAAAACTAATTAAAATATGAAGTCCCAGGCCATAACGCAGAAAATCCTTTTGGAATAAAAGGTTATAGACAAGTGTTTTTCAGAGCATTGCAAGTGTTCAAATATCTAAAACATCAATATCAGAAGACACATATCTGTCGTTCATCGTTATCATTATACAGGCACAAAAATAAATTCCATGATTCGACATATTCCCATAATTATGATCATCTTCCTGATCATAGGTTGTACAGAAAATAAGGGCCGACAGATAAACCTGGATAGAGCACCAGAAAAGGTAGAATTGTTTGCCCCAAACTATATTTCAACCAATTTAAACGAACGCGATATCGCAATTGCTCCAACTGGAAGTGAGGTCATTCATACTTTAGGCAACTTTGACCAGTCACAGAGGTGTTTAGTGGGAATAAGATTAGAAAATGGAAATTGGAGTAACAGACAATTATTGAGTTTTTCCGGTACATATAATGATATTGAACCATTTTATGCTCCCGATGGTAAAAAATTGTTTTTTGCCTCTGACAGACCATTAAGAGGTGAATCTGAGAGTGGCGATTACAATATCTGGGTGGTTGAAATGAACGATTTTGAGTGGGGTCAACCTCTACCATTGGATACTATCATCAACACTGAAAATGATGAATTCTACCCTTCTATTAGTCAAAATGGAAACTTATATTTTACAGCGATTAGAGACAATGGAATAGGAAGTGAAGATATTTTTATAAGTAAACTATCCAATGGCCATTATCTGACACCCGAGCCCCTTGACACCATGATTAACACAGCTACTTATGAATTTAATGCATATATCAGCCCGGATGAGACACTGATTGTGTTTAGTTCATATGGACGAGCGGATGATATGGGAGGAGGTGACTTGTACTTTAGTAAAAAGGACGAGGAAGGAAATTGGATGCCCGCTCAAAACGCAGGCGACCATATTAATTCAACCAAACTTGACTATTGTCCATTTGTTGATATTGTAAATGGGAATATTTATTTTACTTCCAATAGAATTAAATCTTATGACAGTGGAATTTCAACAGTAGAAGATTTTTGTAATCGCGCATATGATATTGAAAATGGAATGGGGAATATATATAGAATCAATCTTGATCATTTGATTAACTTGCCTATAAATTAATATACGATAACAGATTCAAATATAAGCATGCACAAATTCATGATTTGTACAATTTTATTTTTACTATTCAATGCTTGTCAGCAGTCAGAAAATTTGAAGCAGTCAGATAAAGAACGTATTTCTAAAGACATTAAAATAATGCTCGAAGATTATCATACGGATATTAATCGAGGTGGTCTTATGGCCGAGTTCAAATATTTAGACGAGTCTGACGATTTCTTTTGGGTTCCTCCAGGATATACTTCCCCATTGAATTACGACTCTGTAAAGACGATTTTAACAGCTAATGCTAAAGGCCTTGAATCTGTTCAGTTTAGCTGGAACACCTTAAAGGTTTTTCCGTTGTCCCACACAATTGCAAATTACACAGGTATTGTAAATGGTGCGATGAAGGATACTTCGGGCATAGTCAATAGCATGCGAATAATTGAATCGGGCACCTTGGTCAAGAGATCAACCGGGTGGAAATTATTGAACGGGCAATCAGCCGTTTTAGAATCAAAGTGACACTTATACAACAGATTTTATATTGGGATCAATCATACCAGCGGTACAGACAAATAAAGCAATATTGAAATTTAGATCTACAAGAAAAGTGGCATGAATAATTTTGTTAATCATCCAAATCACCGCATTCAATCTTAATAAGATCTGATATTCTTTCAATGTCTACTTTGAAATAGTCATTGTTAAAAATTATAGAAATGTAATGACTAAAATCATATGATATACAGTATCTTTATTGATGTCAAAAATTTCACATCCATAAATCTCCTTAATGAATATTAGAATACAATATTTATTTCTTATTCTAATTATTGCAGTAATGGGATGTGCCACTTCGAAACATGAATCAATTAACAATCGTACCAAACTAATAGTAATAAACGATGTACTCATAAAAGAAGGCTATAGATCGATTCCAATTATTAAATACAAATCTGGACATTTACGCATAAACGCCAAATTAAATGGCATACACACCAGACTCTTGCTTGATTCTGGAGCTGACAAAACTTTTATCGAGGCATCCAAGAACTCGAAATTGGGATTAGAATCAAGAGGCACTGACAAATCGGCTTCTGGTGCAGGCGCTTCACATCTTCAAATGACATTGGCCACAGTCGAAAGTTTTGAAATAGAAGATTTTATAATCTATAACCTGGAAGTAGGTCTTATGAACCTAAATCATATAAATATTTCGTTGATTAATGCTCGTATGGAGCCGGTAGATGGCATTTTGGGTGCGGATATTTTATTTGAGTATGATGCTGTGATTGATTATCGTGGACTAATATTGTATCTGAAGCCAAAGAATTAATTTAGCGGATTAGAGATGAAATTTCA
>JAJCYJ010000942.1 GCA_029262975.1 Saprospiraceae bacterium | reverse complement strand
CTCATAGCGATCGCCCAAATCCTGCGGGCTACCCGACCAATAACGGCATATTCCGGATCAATTCAATTCGAAAAAAAGAAGGATAAATTAGGGGCAAAATCATCAATTTTCATACCCCGGGACAGATAGTATTCGACAAAGGTAAATCCATTAGAAAGTGTAAAGGCAAGTTGTGATATGGGATTGGCACCTGCTTCTGCGATGTGATATCCTGAGATGGAAACAGAATAAAAGTTTCGGATATGCTGATCTATGAAATATTGCTGCATATCGCCCATTAATCTGAGTGAAAATTCAGTACTGAATATGCATGTGTTTTGAGCCTGGTCTTCCTTCAGGATATCGGCTTGAACGGTACCTCGAACTGCTTTTAGAGCTTTCTTTTTGAGTTGGTTATAAATCTCAGGTTCAAGGACCTGGTCACCGGTTAGCCCCAATAGTAAAAGTCCCAGACCATTGTTACCCTCTGGCAATGATCCATTATAACGAGGTCTCGTTTTACCGATGTTGTCATAATTCTTTTTAAATGCTTGCTCCACGATATCTTCCAGTCCATTTTCGCGGATATACAATTCACACTGTTGATCAATTGCGGCATTCATAAAAAAGGCACAAATCGTTGCAGCTGGTCCATTGATGGTCATTGATACGGAAGTCTTGGGGTCGCATAAATCAAAACCAGAGTATAATTTTTTAGCATCATTGAGTGAGCTAATGTTTACGCCTGAATTACCAACTTTCCCATAAATGTCAGGTCGATGATCCGGGTCATTACCATACAGCGTTACCGAATCAAAAGCTGTTGATAACCTCTTGGCAGGCAACCCTTTGGACAAATAATGAAATCGCTTGTTGGTTCGTTCTGGTCCACCTTCTCCTGCAAACATTCGAGTTGGATCTTCTCCTTTCCTTTTGAATGGAAATACGCCTGCAACAAATGGAAATTCGCCCGGCACATTTTCTAATTTACTCCATCTCAATATTTCGCCCCAATCCTTGTACTTTGGCAGAACCACTTTTGGGATTTTATTTTGAGAAAGTGATTTTGTATAGTTATCAATTTCAATTTTTTTCTGTCTTATTTGATATACAAACTTATCGGTCTTATAGGCTGCTTTTTTTTGTTCCCACTCTTCAAGGAGTGTGCGATTTTCAGACGTTAATTCCTGTAATAAACTTTCCCTGCTCCTTTCTAATTCATCTATTACTGAAACAGAGCCGGTTTCCAGCTCGTCGTTAAGGTGTCCAATTATAGTATCAATACTAAATAATTTTGTCGCTAATGCAGATTGCTCTTCTACGTGCTTTTTATAGGCCCTGATTATATCCGTGATCTCCGATAAATACCTTACTCTTGGCGGGGGTATAATGTATTGTTTTTCACTTTCTCCATTTTCTAATTTAATTTCTTCTTCTGGAAACAATCGATGCATCAGGTGATTGAACAAAGTATTCACTCCAGGGTCATTAAACTGCGACGCAATTGTACCAAATACAGGCATGTCTTCAGTCTCTTCTTCCCATAAATCATGATTTCTCTGGTATTGTTTCTTAACATCCCGGAGTGCGTCAAGGGCTCCTCTCTTATCAAATTTATTAATGGCAATAACATCTGCAAAATCGAGCATGTCAATTTTTTCAAGCTGCGACGCCGCTCCGAATTCCGGAGTCATTACATATACAGAAAGGTCCGCATGATCTACAATTTCTGAATCAGACTGACCAATTCCAGAAGTTTCTAAAATCAATAGATCAAATGATGCGTGCTTCATTACGTTTATGGCACTATCAATATCTTTTGAAAGTGCCAGGTTGTATTGACGTGTAGCCATCGAGCGCATAAATACTCTTTCATTGGATATGGCATTCATGCGTATGCGATCACCAAGCAAGGCACCTCCGGTTTTGCGTTTGGAAGGGTCCACAGAAATTATGCCTAAGGTTCTTTCTGGAAATGTTTTTAAATATCTAAGTACAATTTCATCGACAAGACTTGATTTGCCAGCTCCTCCGGTCCCTGTAATTCCCATAACTGGTATTGTCGATTTCCTCGCATTTTTTTCCAGATTTTCCAGCCAGTCTGCACTTTCCTTACGGTACCCCTCAGCAATTGAAATAGTCCTTGCAATCGCACTCATTTTCATATTGCTTACGCCTATTAATTGTCCATTCAAATCTTTTGGAATTGGAAAGTCGCATTTCTGTAACAAGTCATTTATCATACCCTGCAGACCCATGGACCTTCCATCATCCGGTGAATATATCCGGGTAATACCATAGGCTTGTAATTCTTCGATTTCATGTGGCAAAAAGGTGCCTCCCCCTCCTCCAAATATTTTAATGTGACCAGCACCTTTTTTATGAAGTAGATCATAGGCATATTTGAAAAACTCATTATGCCCTCCCTGGTATGATGTGATAGCAACACCCTGGACATCCTCCTGAATCGCAGCATCGACTATTTCCATTACAGATCTGTTATGACCAAGATGTATCACTTCAGCGCCGCTTTTTTGCATGATCCTCCGCATAATATTAATAGCTGCGTCGTGCCCGTCGAACAATGATCCTGCAGTAACTATCCTGATTTTATTTACGGACTTATAGGGAGTGATTTTTTCCATTCTATAGGGGCATGCTGATTATTTTACAAAAGTAAACCATAAGAGAGATGCCATGTCGTCATTATTTAAAGTACGATGGCCCCCAATAACCTAAAATTTCTAAGCCTGCCATTTTACTAAGACCAACTGATCACACGGTAAAAAGCTTAGAAGTTTTGTATAAGTTGCCCAGAATATCATTCTATATTCTGGCGTATAGGAGGGTTTTGATCAGACAAATATTGCATGGTTGCCAGATTGGTCATGTACTCCATTATATCGGTTTGAGTCCTGAATGCTTCAGCTGTATACAACACAAAACTCCTTATATCATCAACTTCTTGTTCATTCAGCATTTCTCCAAAATTAGGCATTCCCTCTGAAGCGAGTATTCCGTCAAGCACAATAGAATTATAAGATTCCAGCACTCCGTCACTTGACATAGTAAGATCCGGAATGGCTCCTCCTCCCATGCCTGCATTGACATGACAACCTATACAATATTGCACATATAGATTAAATCCATGACCTACCCGAAGCGGTGCGGCGTCAGTAGAAAGTTGGGTATATTGTTTATTCAATGATGGTAATTTTTCTGGAGGGATCGCTTTTCCGCCAAGCTTGAAAGTATAAACAGTACCAGGGTGAATACGCTCTACAGCCTTACCAAATTGACCTATCCTGCCTCCCCACCCTACTAAGAGGGTTATGTATTGTTCGCCATCTACCATATAAGTAATCGGAGATCCAATGGCCCCTGATCTGACATCAAAATCCCATAATACCTCACCATTTTCTGCATCTCTGATGGAAAACTTGCCTTCTGCATCTCCTTGCATCAGGAGTCCGTCTTCTGTAGAAAGCAATCCGCCATTGTAATGGAATCTTTGCGGGACTGTCCATACACGTTCCTGTTTGACAGGATCATATGCAATCAAATTTCCATAGGGAAGTCCTGGTTGTGGGGCATTCGGATTCGTGTCAAAAACGGGAGGAATATATAGTCTTCCGGCCATGCTTATACTGGCCCCCATTGCTGCTGCAACACCTGTTTCTTTCACAGGATTATGCTGATAAGACTCGGTTTCAACCTGTCCGGGAATATAAACAAGCCCCGTTTTTCTGTTAAATGACATTGGGTGCCAATTATGTCCACCTGCGGTACTGGGCGTGATCCAATGTGTTAACCCATCTGTATATCTTGCACCTGGCACTTCAATCGGTCTTCCATTTTCATCTATACCTGAAGCCCAATTCATATAAGTGTAGGCCTCTGCTGAAATTAAAGATCCATCAGTTCTGTCCAAAACATAGAAAAATCCATTTTTAGGCGCTTGCATCAGGACCTTCCGTATAGCCCCGTCAATCTCCAAATCAGCAAGTAAAATATGTTGGGTAGCTGTATAATCCCATGTATCTCCCGGAGTAGTCTGATAGTGCCATTTATAAGTACCATCTTCTGCATTAAGTGCGACGATACTGGACAAATAAAGATTATCTCCTCCACCAGGACTCCTTATCTGTCTGTCCCAATGCGTACCATTTCCAACGCCGATATAAATATTGTTAAACTCGGGGTCATATACGATAGCATCCCATACGGTGCCACCACCTCCTTGCTTCCACCACTCACCCGTCCAGGTCTTCGAGGCTTCTTCAAGATCAGGATGTTCAAAAGACAAACCTGGATCACCCGGAACCGTGTAAAATCTCCAATCCAACTCGCCGGTTTTGGCATCATAAGCCGATACATAGCCACGGGCATTGAATTCTGCACCTCCGTTACCTATGATGATGCGCCCCTTTACAATCCTTGGAGCACCTGTAATTGACAATATCCTCGATGGATCATCTTTTGTATCAATATCCCAGTTAACCGATCCATCTTCAGCATTCAATGAGATAAGCCGTGCATCCAGGGTACCCATAAATAGGTCACCTTCATATAACGCAAGACCTCTATTGATAACGCCACAACAGAATTCTGTGGCTTTTTCCCTTGGCACCTCCGGATCATACTTCCAGAGTAGTTTGCCATCACGTGCGCTAATAGCGTAGACTATGTTCCAGGGTCCTGTTGCAAACATGATTCCGTCTACAACTATTGGGGTCGCCTGCAAGCCTCTCTT
>JAJCYJ010000941.1 GCA_029262975.1 Saprospiraceae bacterium | reverse complement strand
AATAAGAAGGTAGAAGCAATTGTGACTTATGATATTGCGGATCGAAAATTTGGCTGGGATACTTTTAGAAGTGACAGTAAGGCCGCATTATATATGTCACTTGGCAAAGAAAAAGAAGCTATTAATGAAGTTAAAAAATGGACAGAACGAGATCCTAAAAATACAGACAGCTGGATTAAATTAGCGCGGTTTTATGAATTTACTGGAGCTCACAAAAAGTCGAAAAAGACATACAAGCATATCCTTTCCCTCGAACCTGACAATGAGGAAGCCATCGTTAAGTCCAAAGATTCAAATGGCCATAAAAATGTAGCTTCAGAATTAAGTTCTTTTATCAATGATCCAAGAATAGGCATTGATAATAAAATCAAGTCTTTAATCCCACATCTGGATAACAAGGATCAAAAAAATGACCTGTTATTGCTTTCTGAGTCGCTCATTGAGCAGTATCCTGAAAATGCGAAAACCTATGCCTTAAAAGGAGATATACTTTGGTTAAAAGGAGAGACCACATTAGCTATTCCTCAATATGAAAAGTCACTTACTTTAAATAAGTCAGTTTATGAAGTCTGGGATCAATTAATGATGGCTCTTTCTCTTGATAAAAGGTATGAACGCTTACTGAATTTGTCAAAAGATGCTCAGAATTATTACCCAAATCAAGCGGGTCCCTATTATTTTAATGGATTGGCACTTTTTGGTTTAGGAAGGATGGAAGAAGCGGAAAAAATAAATGAGGAGGCAGTCTTTATAGCTGGGATAACAGGCGGATATATTGCTGAACAATCTATCATTTTAAAAGCTACGATATTCGATGCTTCTGGAAACACAGAGGCCGCTATAAAAACTATTGAAACATTGAATGCTTCGAGCATCACGGCTGGAATTCAAGAGCTTCTTGGTGATCTTCATTTCAAGCTTGGAAATAAAGTAGCCGCAGAAAAAGCATGGAAAGAATCCATTAATCTGGGAGGAAACAAGGACCGGTTAGGACTAAAGATTCAATCTATATGATCACCAGATGTTACCTGATCATCACTGTTTTGCTTATTTCTCTTTTTATCACTTCTTGTGCAAGCAATAATAAGATCAAACCAGTATCCAAACGACCCTTAACTGTTGTCTTGGAGGGTATGAAAAGTAAATTCATAGACTATACATATTTCTCCACAAAGTTGAGATTAAAGTATAATGGTGAAGAATCTAAAGTCGGCGGCCGGAGCAGACTTCTTATGATTAAGGATAGTTTGATCTGGATGAATTTTAAAAAACTCAGTGTTGAAGGAGCGAGGACTTTAATAAAACCGGATTCTTGTTGGGTGCTCTATCGATTTGATGATATATATGAATCCGGTCGGACCCAGGAATTCCTGGATTATTATAAAATTTATTTGCCTTTTGGAGATCTTCAAAATTTACTCGTTGGCAATTTTCATATACCAGAAGCCAATAATGTCCAGCATTATGAATTGGCAGATCGATATCATATTGTTTTCAATCTTAATGCAGATCGGTATGAATATCTTATTAATGAAGATTTTAGTATTTTCCGTATGATAATTAGGGATACTTTTGGCAGAGAAATTACAGTGACGCAGACCGAATATGGAGAAGAACATATAGCTACTCATAAAGAACTTTTGATCGATATTCCGGGTGAAGGAAGGTCTAAAATTTCTATGAAACTCTCAAATATTGAATTTGAAGTCATAAAAGATATAAAATTTGAAATACCCGCTCATTATACTCGTATTCCTTAGTTTTATAAATGTATCGCTGGTAAGTCAGGAGCTGGAGCAGGTGATTACTCCAAAACCTGTAAGAGAATCGGCAAGGGATACTTTTGTGATTTCAGAAGACAGCATTTTAGAAAGCATTGAAAAAAAGACAGCAAGGATCCCTTCAAGTATACCTGAAGAACCAAGTGAACAAAGAGATCCCAGTACATACAGAAAGGAGGAATATCTGAACAAGTTACTTCGTCATACATATTACCAACGAATACTAACCCCTGCCTGGTCAAAATACCTAAACCCTCCTTCTTGGCAAGAAAATGTCAAGAAGTGGCGATATTGGGCACAATTAAAAAACTATATTGCTGGTAACGATGAAGAGATATTAGTGATCCGAAAAAAAGTCGCACCAAAAAAGATCGACACTATCCAATACACTTCTACAACCTTCCCTGTCGATTCATCTCTACTTGAAAAAGATGATTTTACAACACCGATTGAAGAAAAAGAAATAGCAGGCACAAAGATAAAAGAGACGTCAGATGAATCAGAAAAGGTAACGGTTGTTGAAGTAGAGGAAATATCCCCTGTCAAAGCGAACCCAGAAAAAAGTAAAACCGAAACTGCCGAATCGAAAGTTTTACAGACAGATGATCGTACAAAAGATCTAAATACAACTCCAATAACGGAGACGGCATTAGTCAAAGAAAAACCCAAGAGTGATATTTCCAGTCGGGCACAAACAGTTAAAGCACCTACTACAAAGCCTATAGCTGAAGAATATAAAGGGAGAACGAGTAACTTGTCTTTTGATCAAAAAAGAGGGAAAATGGACTGGCCAGTTTCAAAAGGCAAAATTACTGACAGCTTCGGTTTTAGAAAAAATGCGGAAGCCCGTGGGCTTCGTGCTGAGAATTATGGGATTGATATGTTGTGCCCTGCCGGCTCAATAGTCAGTGCCGTACATGCAGGGACTGTACTCATGGCAAAGAGACAGTCACCTTATGATTATATTGTTACAGTAAAACATAAACAGTATACTACTGCCTATTATTATCTCATAAATCCTTATGTTAAGCCAGGTGACCAGGTGCTCGAAGGTCAGTCAATAGGACAATTGAGAACTAGTGTGGAGGAGGCTGATTTTCATTTTGAAATTTGGGATAATCAGGAAAGAATCAATCCTGAATTGTGGTTGAAAAAAAGATAAAAACATATGTCCGATCAATGGCAAATAGGTAAAAAGAAACGATCTGGTCTTGCAGACACGAAAGAACGGGCAGTTTTGGTCGGTCTATCTAAAAAAGGTCAAAAGAAAGAAGAGGTTGAAGAATTTTTAGCCGAACTGGATTTCCTGGCAATGACAGCCGGTGCGGAAACGGTAAAAACATTTATCCAACAATTAGATCATCCTCATCCACGCACTTTTATTGGTGAAGGAAAGGCTGAAGAAATTGCTCAATACATTGAGGATCACGACATAGACCTTGTGATCTTTGATGACGATTTGACAGCCAAACAAACAGCCATTCTCGAGGAAGTATTCAAACGTAAAATAATCGACAGGAGCTCCCTTATTCTTGACATATTTGCGGCCAGGGCTAGAACTGCACAAGCCAAAACACAGGTGGAGCTGGCGCAAATGCAATATCTATTGCCACGACTTAGGGGACTCTGGACCCACCTTGAAAGACAAAGAGGAGGTATCGGAATGAGAGGTCCGGGTGAAATGGAAATTGAAACTGACAGAAGGATTGTAAGAGATAAGATTTCACAATTAAAGAAAAAACTCATCAAGATTGATCAACAGAATATTACTCAGCGTAATAACCGTCGTGAAATGATTCGTGTATCCCTCGTGGGGTATACAAATGTTGGAAAGTCCACCATAATGAATTTGCTCAGCAAATCTGATGTATTTGCCGAGGACAAACTTTTTGCTACCCTCGATACTACGGTACGGAAAGTAGTATTTGGAAGAATGCCGTTTCTGTTATCAGACACTGTTGGATTTATAAGAAAGCTACCACATCATCTGGTGGAAAGTTTCAAATCAACATTAGATGAAGTAAGAGAAAGCGATATATTAATGCATGTGGTTGATATTTCGCATCCACAATTTGAAGATCAAGTAGATACAGTAAATGAAACCTTACAGGCTTTGGGGGTTGATCAAAAGCCGCAAATCATGGTCTTTAATAAAATAGATCGTTACAGGGAGGTATATTTTGATAAACTTCTGGAAGATGAAGTCAAGACACAAATCCTGCATGACCTTGAAGAAAACTTAAGCAACAGGTACCCTCACCCTCATATTTTTGTTTCAGCCTTAAAAAAGGAAAACATAAATGAACTAAGAGCACTGATGGTCACATTAATCGCAGATCAATACAAGATTAGATATCCTTATCAGGTTAAGAATTTCTAATTTCGCCTCTATGAATGTTTTGACAAAATATGCTCACTTGCTCGTCAATTATTGTCTTGAGCTTAAAGAAGGCGATAAATTATTTATTCAATCCTCTATACTTGGTGAATCTCTTGTCCGGGAAGTGTACCGGGAAGCCATTAGGGCAGGAGCACATGTGGAAGTAAAATTAGAATTTCGTGAGCGAAACAAAATCTTTATGGACAACGCCAGCGATGATCAGTTGGCATATGTTTCGTCTTTAGACGAGCTCGTTATTAATAATTTTGACGCTTTTTTATATATCCGGGCTCCCTTCAATTTGAAAGAGGACAGCAATATCCAATCGACAAAAAGAAGAAAGAGATCGTCTGCATCACATGCCTTAAATCAAGTTTTTTCTAAACGAACCGCTGATGGATCATTGACAAGAGCCCTATGTCAATATCCTACTAATGCCTCCGCCCAGGAAGCCGGTATGTCCCTGGAAGAATATGAGGATTTTGTCTTCACTGCTTGTCACTTAAATGCAGATAATCCTGCAGACTCGTGGCTATCCATAAGAAATGAACAACAAAAAATAGTTGATCATCTGAATGATTGTGGACATATCAGATATCTGAGCGAAAGAACGGACATTTCTTTTTCAGTTAAAGACAGAATCTGGATTAATTCTGACGGCCGGGTAAATATGCCCAGTGGAGAAGTTTTTACTGGTCCAGTAGAAGAAACTGTAGAAGGAGTTATTCATTTCGATTATCCGTCTATTTATTTAGGCCGGGAAGTTTCAGGCGTAACCTTTGACGTTCGGGGAGGTGAAATAAAAAAATGGACGGCCGAGCAAGGACAAGAAGTATTAGATGAAGTTATGTCCCTCAAAGGAGCAC
>JAJCYJ010000940.1 GCA_029262975.1 Saprospiraceae bacterium | reverse complement strand
GAGGGGCAAGTCGATCCAAAAAGGTTGATTCCTGTAGTTGAACTTTCTGTATTTCTGTCAGAAATAGAATGGGTAGAACATTTTATAAACAAATATGAAGATAAATTAAATGTTACCAACAAAGTTATTACTCTTAAAATCGCAAAAGCATTTATTTACTTTGGGAAAAAGCAATATGAGAATGCGCTCGATATATTAAATCAACTTTATCCGAAAGATATATATTATAAAAATATAGTATTGAGGCTTACCCTTATTTCATACCTGGAATTGTATCTGGATGATATCCATTTTGTACAACAGAAGATTGACAACTTCAAACTTTTCTATTACAGAAACAAAAGATTCCTCAGTAAAAGAGTCTATGAATCCTCCAACAATCTCATCAAAATTATTCAGTGGATATTACAAGACAAGGATAGTGAATTTATAAAATCAAGAATGGCCAAAATGAAATTTATTTTTTACAGATTGTACATTTTTTCAAAATTGACCGAAAGAAAATCGGCCCAAAGCAATTAAACTCTGGGCCGATTGGAGCGCTTATATACCGTCGTCATCTGACGCGATAGGGCTACGGTTGAAATTAGTTGAAGCTTTCATTTGTATGCTTTTACCGAGTGATATAATCGTGCATTATGTTGAACTATGATTAGCTCCACCATGACAGTGAAGATTGACACACTGAATTATTTGGTTGATACATGATCCAGTGAATATTCTTTAATTCTCTGATCGAATGTTAGTGCGAAGTAGATAGAACACCATGTAGCGACATTTGAATCCATCATCAGACCTTTGTCCGTAGTGGTGATCACATTTCATTTTTTAATTAAGTGCACTTTGTTATGAAGTATGATTTCACTCAGTAGTCCCATATGAACTGAATATGTTACCCCTAATCGAATCTTTTTTTTAATTCGTTTATCCTTGTACCTTGCATTAATTGAATTGAGAAAATTATTTCTTGTCAGTGGCACAACATATTATACAGCAAGTTCAAAGCGGTATCGAAGGGCGAAATGAAGCAATTCAGTCTATATATACAGACACATCTATTCGCAATGCCGTAATAGGAACACTTGTAAAATTAGGATGTCAGGAGATAGACGCTAAAGATCATTTCACTGATGCTATCGTAAGTTTTGTAAAGGCCTGTTACCGACCTGGTTTTTCCATATCCTCTTCCTTGACTAATTATTTAATCGGAACAGCAAAAAATATTTGGCTCAAAGCGGTAACGAAATCTAATCGGCAACGTACTACTATAGAGTATCAGCCCGTGACAAGTGAGCCACCAATAGAAGATCATCTCATTTCAAACGAAAGAAAACTACTCCTACGCAAGCTGATCGATCACTTAGATGATGCGTGCAAAAAAGTTCTTCTGCTGTGGGCCCAGAATAACAAAATGAAAGAAATTGCAACTCAACTCCGGTATAAATCCGAAGGTATGGCCCGAAAAAAAAAGCATAATTGCATGAAAAAATTATATTCAATAGTTGAAAACAACACCCAGATTAAAAAGGATCTCAGCACATTATGATAGACTTTTATGAACATATAGGTGACTTTCTGTCTTCTAAATTATCAGATGAAGATCGTATCCTCTTTGAACGAGCCATGGAAGAGGATCCCGAATTACGTAAAGCAGTTGATAATCATAATATAGTTGAAGAAGCCTTAGAACTTTTGATAGAAGATGACATTAGAAGTGTCATTAAAAATCTAAAAACCGATAGTCCAGTACAGAAATCCACCTATTTGGGTTTCAAAACTTACCTCCTCGTAGCTGGAATAATGCTGCTGTTGGCTCTTTTAGCCTATATCATAAAACAAAATTCTAAGCCGGATGTAGAAATCTTGTACGCCCAGTATTTTTCAGACTACGTTGAACCTAATACTCGTGGAGAAATTTTACCAACTTCTGAATTAACCGTTTGCGATCAAGGGCACAAATTAATGTTCCATAAAAACTATCCGGAGGCGGCGGTTATTCTTGAATCCGCAGCTCAGATCGAAAATGATTGTACGGATAAGTCACAATGGTATCTATCGCTTCTCTATCTTCTCGAGAAAAAAGAAGATAAATTAGATTCGTTATTACTTCTTATACAGGAGGATGAGATTAGTCCTTATCATAACAATGCAATCAAACTTTTCAAAGAAATTAATTAAACCTTACTACGTCTTCGGGAAGAATACCTCAATCCAAAAAACACCAACAAGATAACCAGAAAGGAAATGAGCATTATTTTCATTTGAGAATATTGATAGACTAGCGGATTCATATCTCCAACGGGTATAAAAGACGCCCAATAATAGGGATGTCTGAATTTCGGATCGGCCTTTTCTAAATATGCAAGTTTAGCATTTCTCAAAGCTTCATCCTTCGCATTCCCTTTTTTTAATTCTTTATAAAAAACATTCATTATAGCAGCACTCGACTGATCATTGGCAGGCCACAATGTACTAATAACCGATTTGGCACCGGCATAAATAAATCCTCTGGCCATACTAAGTACCCCTTCCCCTTTTGCAAGTGCTCCTACTCCTGTCTCACATGCACTTAATACAACCATTTCGTTATTGCAATCCACTTCATACAATTCCTTTAAAATTAGCTTTTGTCCTGAATCATTAATATTACTACCCAATGCTAAAAATGAATTGTCAGGGCTGTCAGCATAAGAAATGGCATGTCCGGAAAAATGAAAAATTTGCAGATCGGATAATGCATTCAACACATTAACCTTTGAAGGAGAAATTGGAATAGTATTCCACAATTTACATATTTGATCCACCTCCTTTTGTGCATTAGGTAAATGAAACAATGTATCAGCATCCTCCATAGATCCTCTAACAGTAGCATAGAGCATAGATGGATCTGCATCAAAGGTAGGAGCAAAGGCTCCCAATCCAACACTCTTCACTTTTCTTTTTAAAATATTGAAAAGCAATCTCATAGACAATTGATAACTAATAATGTATTTATGCTCTAAAAATGACATTTTATCAGACTCATCATATAAAAGTGAGCCAAATGGAAGATATACAAGTTCGCCATCAGGAATGATGATAATTTTTTCTGTTTTTATATTTAGAGGATTAATTAATTTGTTGAAAAGCAAAGACGAAGTTGAACGATAATTAATATTGCCAGGGTCGCTAATAGAGGAGAAATATAACTTGGTTAATGAATCAATCGATTTTTTAGAATCAATCATAATAGTACGTGTTCCATGACTATCTAAAGTAATAGCCAATACAGAATCAAGAGTCTGGCCATATTGAATAATTGTCTGATCTGATTGAACAAATTTGGTTAATTCTGAAAATTCTATTTTCTCATTGTCCCAGTTTCTATCCGTCAATAATATTGACTGTTTGTTGCGATCAATTATCCTAAATAATTCTTCATCATCCTTCAACAAAAATTCTATCAGAATTGAATATCCAAATATGTCATATTGTACTTCCTTTAGATGATACTTGGATGCATCCTCTTTATACTGTGTAATCAATCGATGAAATTGCCCGTATGCAACATTTAGGATTGTCCTTGCATCCCTTAAATTGTCCGTGCTTCCGTTTACTTCTTCAAACTTGAGCACGTTATTTTTGGCTAATTCGATAAGACAGACTATTAAGTTCAATGGATTAGATGCATTGTCAATATTCATATCATGTAAACCAGGTAACACTTTGTTTTTATCATAGGCTACATGCAATCCTTCCCGAAACAGGCTATCAGATCTTTCTATCTGACCCGATAGAGCATATGATTTGGCCAGCGTGATAAATGGTGAACTGGCGAATTCTATATCCCGATCTAATAGACTATAAAAATCTAACGCTTCATTTGACCACTTTTGAGCATTTTCAATTTCTCCCAGGGCAAGGGATGTCCTCGCTAGTGCATTGTAAGTACTGGCTGTAGATTCAACATCTTCCAGACGGAGAAAAATATCAAATGACTCGAGATACTTATCATATGCAATTTTGAAATTACCCAGTCGATAATTGCATCTCGCTATTCCATAAACATTAATTGCATATAGGTCATCTTTATCCTCTTGATCTATCATTATCTCCTTATCAAGCAGGGATAAGGAGGCCTCATGAAATTCAATCCCTTTTTCCAAATGAGTCTTAGAATAGATATTTGCAGCTTCATTGCCAATATTAAATAGAAACCAGATTTTGCTGTACGGCTCTAAGATTTTAAAATTTTCAGAATTCAAAAAATTATTCAAAATCTTATATGCTTCATAATAATCACCTACTGATCGGTAACACCATGATTTCAAAACAAGTCCTTCTTTCAAATTATTTGCGATACCAGCATTTCCATTTACCGGAATTGAAAATATTTTATCTGCGTAGTGATGTATGGAGTCTACATTGGTGTGGTCATAAAAATACGATGCCAAATATAAATATGTATAAGACACCCTATGTCCATTATAATTTGCCCGGGACCAATAATGCCTGGCCTGATCTAAATGGAATTTTATGAATTCTATATCATCCTGGTTGCATTCTGAAATACCCAGGTAGTAGTGTGCATATGCTTTCACCAAATAATTATTTGATTCATTTTCATTTCGCAATACATCGGTAAGACACGTACACTTGTGTTCTAACTTATAATCCTGGCATTCCAAAATGACATTTGGAATTTCATGTTGACCTTGAATTTTCGGAATTAGAATAAAAAGAATACCGATTATTAGAAAAGTGATTCTATTTGGCATGCAAGCAATTCATCTTAGAACCCAGGGGAATTGTCAATGTTTTATGCTCAAATGGTTCACCTACTATCAGGTCAGCCAGAATTCGCGGTGAAGCAAACGATGTTCCACCCTGGCTAGGATCACTTAGATCTAAAAGCGCATCGGAAGAATAGATTTTAAGCCCAAGGTCATCTGAAAGAAAATTACTGCCACCATGAGTCCCTGAACTGGAATATTCCCAAAGGATATCATCATCTGATTTAAGCATTGTACCTACTACTTCATAGATATGCCCATATCCCTCCCTTGCATAAGCAGAAGGATAATTCATATGACTTCCTTTTTTAGAAATATCCTTAAAATCATTGCCAGCAGCACAAGTTATTCCTTTTACAATACCAGCATAATATGAGGAATTTAGAATATCTTCTATTAAAGGCATCTCGCCCGGAAAACTGAAACTCATATTTATAAATTGATTCTTATCCTCAACCGCCTCAAGCAATGCACACAACACTTTAAATTGCGAAATTATATACCGCTTATGCTCATCGATATTCCTTGCATCAATAATGTTATAGACTTTAATATGCACATTTTTCTTCAACCCTTTTTTGATCAATCTTTCAATTAATCTAATGGCTACGGCTGTGCCGTGATTGCGATTGATATCTCCTTCATCACCACAGGATACATTTTCAATTCTAATATTGCGGATATCCATTTTCGCTATCTCAAAGTATCGAGCAATCACAGATGTATCCACCGGACTATCTAAAATAGCCACTGGTATTGCATCAGGCAGGGGTTCAGTCTTATCTTCATATCTTTCCTTTCCATCTTTACATGAATCGAGATGCTTCCCGGCAGCAGATTCTGATGAAGGGGGTAAAAAAGTAAAATAATTCAAATCTGTTCCTCCACTACTTCCTCCTCCCCTTTTATTCAAAGGATCTCCTACCAGAACACCACCTTTTGTAATACCACCTACAAGAACAACACGATCGTTACAAGGACATCTTTCTATATTTCCAGAATTTATACTCTTATGGTCAATATCCAAATAATTGAGTCTATCAATAATATCTTCTTCAGAAGATTCGGGAGGCATAACCAAGACAATTTCTCCTTTAAAAACCCGCTCACCTAAGCTCTTTTCACCTTTCCTTTTATGGCAAGGATCACAATTCATTTTTATCAAAAACCTATTAAGTAAACGACATAGAGAATCCATGTTTTTTATTATTTAAAATTTATGCCAATATTGGGTACGTCTTAATACTCGTACATGCATCCTGTGACTATTCTGAACACTAATTACAAATACGAATACTTAAGATATTCTTTTTAATGCTCTTATCATAAGAGAACTGCCAATTAATCAATTAGCTCGAAATTTTCTTAAGATTTCTCTATTAAAGACCATTAAATCTTTGCTTTGGTATGGTGTGATTAATATGACTCTTGAAAAAAAAATGTGTTACATCAGGTACAAAGTGGAAATTGACATCGGAATGTCATGAACTAAACTAACTCACTTTATTACAGACAAGAATACATTGAAATCATTGTCCTCATAATGTTGAGATATAGTTTTGACATTCTTAACAGAATTTAGAATAGCAAGAATGATTCTTTATCCCAATACGCTCATTTCACATGATGACAAACTGCCTGTTCTTAAAGGATAAATGTGGACTCCACTATTTTCAGTAAATTATTGACATGAATGTTACATTAGTTCCTTAACTCTCCGGGCAAACCATCAATCGGGGCGTCTCCGGTATCAAAAAACTTCGGTGCCTTCTTTTGTCTTGGATATACTTCATCCAATGTATTCCCATCATAAAGACGGCCATTTTTCATGACAAATTTGATCGAATTAGTATGCCTGATATTCTCCAGTGGATTGTCATCCATGATTACGAGGTCAGCCAATTTTCCAGTCTCAATTGAACCAAGATCCTGATCCAGGCCTATAGCCTTGGCGCCCAGAATAGTCGCTACTTTTAATGCATCATGTGTTGTCATTCCCCCAGATTGCACAGCCCATAGCTCCCAATGATAGCCTAATCCCTGCAACTGCCCATGAGATCCAACGCCTACGATCCCTCCTTTCTCCACAAGTTTCTTAGCTGTTTCTGCATGCTTCATGAAGACGTGTTCTTCATCCATAAACCAACCTGGTCTTCTTCGTGACTTGCTGTCAAGTTCGGCCTTAGGCGTAAAATAATTCAACTTTGGATCATGTTGTGGACTTTCTCTTGAGTAAAAATAATTCTCCGCCCATGGTCCTCCATAGGCCACTAATAGTGTTGGGGTGACAGCCATTTGAGATTCAGCAATCAGATCGAGTACATCATCCTGAATCGGGTATAGAGGCAAAGCATGTTCGTGGCCCGGATAGCCATCCAATAATTGGGTCATGTTCAATTTAAAATCGAGTGCACCTTCTGTAGTTGGCATCAGGCCTTCTTCTTTCGCTGCTTTGATAATCCATTGTCTGTGTTGACGATTACCTACCATGTACATTTTAATGGTCTTGGTATCATAGTACTCAGAATATTGTCTCAAGACTTTTTTCGCATGCTTGTAATCTTTTATTAAGTAGGACCAAAACCCAACTCCAGGTCCTGTGCTGTAAATCCTGGGTCCAAGAATGTCTCCGGACTCAACCATATCTTCATATGTCAGAACATCTGTTGTGGCGGTTTGAGGATCCCTGGTCGTCGTCACACCATAAGCTAGATTAGCCGCGTATAACCACACTTCATTTTTATGAATGCCCCAATTAGGCCACATATGTGCATGTGTATCTACAAATCCGGGTACAATAGTTTTACCAGACATTTCCCGTCTGGCAATACCCGGATTGGCGCTGAGATCAGCCATAGCTCCATAATTCTTAATCCTATTATTTTCAATGTGAATAAAACCATTCTCTACGATTTCATTTCCTTTCATGGTGATCAATCGGGCATTCGTCAATATCACTTCTCCTTTCGGAATATCCCTCGGTACGACTACCTTTATTTTTAACTCATCAGCTTTGTAGCCTTCCTCTTCTTTTTCAGATGCTGATTCATCTTCTGTTTTTTCGCCATCCTCTGCTTCATTTTCGTCATCAGGCTCAGGTTTTGGATCATCACCCTCTGTCTTTTCTTTTTTATCCTTATCCTCTTTTTTTTCTTTTTCTTTCTTTTTCAATTCTTTAGTTACTCGTTTCCCTTCAGCTATATCATATGAAAAATAGGAACTACCAAGAGACCAATTTATTTTTGTGCCATTTTCTGCCCAGTGGGGAAACTCACCACCCAGGTCAGTCAACTTAGCTGCAGGGAATATTGCATTTCCGGGATTTGATACATTGATGCTGGGCACTTCTCCTCCAGACATCGGAATTGTGACATAATATATTTCATTGTTAATTTGAGCCATGGCCAGTTTGCCATCCGGAGACATCGTCATTAACGAAGCATTAGAAGGTTTAGGCTTAGGTTCTGTAGCGGTTGGTACAAGAAGGCAATGTTCTTGATTGACCAATGCAGGATAGGTAGTGACACCCGATATTTTAACATGCTGTTTTTCATCTGTGCCATCATACCTGATAGAAATCAAACCTTTTGTATTGTGATTGAGATAAATTCTTTCTTTTCCCCTCACAAAATGTGGATTATATCTTCCATTAGCATGGGCTATCTTTTGTAATTCTCCTCCATTTGGAGGCAACCAGACCAACTCTTCATTAGCACCAAAGGCGAATGGACCAATCGCATTAATATAATTCTGTGATGCCCCTTTCGCGAAGACAATACGGTTCGTATTTGGGTCCCATTCCGGGTTGGCATAATATCCACCTTTATTTGAAATCCTTTTAGGAACTCCTCCGGATGCAACACTGGTCGTGTATAAATGCCCTTCATCTTTTTCCCAGGTTACAAAAGCTATAGTCTTGTTATCGGGTGACCAGGTGGGCATTGCTTCGGTAAAATTGTTAGTTGTTAGTCTTTGCGGTTTGCCATCAGGATAAGACATGACATACAGTCTATTCAAAGCGGTAAACACTAACTTCGATCCATCCGGAGAAAGGACAGGATCCCTGATTTGTGTGACTTGTAACTCCGGGTCATCTGAAATTGGGAAATTGAAATGAACTCTAGGACCGTAATCGATTATTTCATCAATTTCAAATGGTATTTGAGCAACCGTATTTGTCTGAATATCAATCTTGTGAATCCCACCGCCATAATATGCTACTATAAACTTACTGTCAGGAGTGAAACTCATCGCAGGATATACGCCTAATCGAGCACGTGCCTCCTGATCATCTCGTTGAACAGGATAAGCCAGCCATTCTTCTTCTCCTGTCTGAAGATCTCTTTTTACTAATCCAGTCTCGGTGTTGTATCTGGAGGCATAAACTAACCAATGCCCATCAGGTGAAAGAGTGGGAGCAAAAGCTGAACCATAACGATTCGTCTTATTATCCAATTCTCCAGTCTCACGATCGTAGGTAGCCAATTGGTATTGTGGCATTTGGGCATTATACTGCCAATCGCTATTCCTCCGTGAAAACCAGATATACCGCTCGTCAGCACCAAATGCCGGTTCTATCGTCTTGATGTTTTCAGGTTTCTTGATGAGTTGAACACCTCCACCACCATCTTTATGATACATGTGCATTTTCAGATTTCTAATACCCTTGGCAGTGATAACAAACGCTCCGTCAGGTGTCCATTCTGCAGATTGATAATTTTTATCCTTATCCTTGGTTACCTGGAACCATTCGGAGCTATCAATATCATACGTCCATACATTTTCTGATCCTGATCTATCCGAAGTTAGTACAAGCATTTTCCCGTCTGGA
>JAJCYJ010000939.1 GCA_029262975.1 Saprospiraceae bacterium | reverse complement strand
CGTTGTAGGTTCATCACAGATGATAATATCCGGACCAGTAGCAAGAGCCATAGCCACATTTACTCTTTGCAACTGACCTCCGCTTAGTTCGTGTGGATATGAATTATATATTCTCTCCACTTCTGGAAGCGCTACTTCACTAAAAATTTCCAGGATCTTCTTTTTCCTGGTTGCCGCAATACCAATATCATGTACGTCAAGCACTTCTTTTACCTGTATTCCACACTTTCTTACCGGGTTTAAGGCACTCATAGGCTCCTGGAAAACCATACTTATCTTCTTACCTCTGATGCTGTAAATTCGCTTCATAGGGGCCCCAAGAAGATCAACATGACCTTCTTTTGAATGATAGACGATCGAACCGGATGTGCTATTCGAATTGTCAGATTGAAGAAGATTGAGGATAGAAAGACTCGTGACTGACTTTCCTGAACCTGATTCCCCAACGATACCAAGGCGCTGGCCTCGTCGAAGGTCGAAGGACAAGTCTTTCACTGCCTCTGTTGTCTCATCACCATTTAAGAAAGATACTTGAAGGTTTTTAACCTGAAGGATTATGTCTTGTTGGGTCATATTCACGTCGCAAAATAATTGTTATAGGTAAGAACGCTCTTATTCATGACAAGAATCTTTACAAAAGAAATCGCAATATGAACAATCCCACCAACATGTGGTGTTTACACTTATGTATAGAGAGTTCATATTCCATCTCTTTAGTGACCAATTAATTAAACTAATTCTTCGTTATGTGCGGAGATAAAAAATATAAAGTGCAAAAATTAAAAAAATGGGGTCTTAGGTTTTTATTGTTCATCGCAGTTATTCTGATTGCTTTCATTATATATATTGAAGTACAAAAAGAAGAATTGGTCGCTGTGGCTATAGAAGAAGCCAATCAGACGATTAATGGTACAATAACATACGATGATGCTGACATTTCCTTTCTGAAATCATTCCCGGATCTTGGGCTATCACTGCACAATGTTCACATTAGTTCCTTAAAAGACACGGTCAGTTTACCACTTTTAAAGACTGATAAATTCACAGTACATATCGATATAATAAGCCTTTTCAGAAAGTCTGAACCGATTCAGATCACTTCACTTACCCTGGACAAGGCGCTGCTTTATCTGACATTAGACAAGGAGGGAAATCCAAATTATAAAATTTTTAAAGAGTCTTCCGCTGAAACTAGTTCAGCAATTGATTTAAATATTGAAGATTTTAAATTAAGTAATGCGACCATATTTTATTCAGATGCAACTAATCGTCTGAAAGCGGAAATAAAAGAGCTGGACATGCGTGGGCAAATAAAGTATATCAATGAATATGCAACAATTAAAAGCACCACAACCAGCAACATCCTGGTAGATTATAATACGATTTTACCTGCCTACAGCTTTATGCTAAAGACAAATTCTCAAATAGTCTTAAACCCTACATTCGATAATATTGAAATTCAAAATTTTGACGCTTATTTGAACGATCTACCTGTCTCAGTAGTAGGCTTATTGACAATAGGAAATGACTATAGTGTGTATAATTTTTCTTTTAGCTCACCGGAAACGGAAATCAAGAAACTGTTATCAGTTATACCTGTATACTATAAAACGAATTATTCAAATATGGTAGGTAGCGGAACATATTTACTCAAAGGCATCATTAATGGAACAACAGAATATGACTATCCTTTATATGATATTCAATTAACGACACGCGATGGGGCATTTACTTATCCGAATATCAATCGAAGCGTTGACAAAATTTCATTTAAATTAGAAGTTATTAACACTACAGCAAGTCAGGCTTTTTCTAAAATTAATGTTAAGGATCTGGATATAAGATCGACAACTGATCACTTAAAAGGTAATATTGAAATTTCGGACATAAAAAACCGGCGTGAAGCAAATTTCAATCTGACTACAGACTTAAATCTGTCTCATTTATCCGAACTCATGTTATTAGAAAAGGGAACGAATCTACAAGGTCAACTTCGAGGTAAGATTCAGGGAGAGGCTGTTATAAATAATGATCAGAAAGAGTCAATTGTCACTGCAAAGGATTTTATGGCTGATATTTTAATGACAGATTTAATATACAACGATCGTGAAAACAAAATTAGAATTGATAAAGTAGTAGTTGACGGGAATAAAACAAAAATCAACTATGACATAGAAAGCCTTGTTTATAATGATGCGATGGATGGCTTTATAAAAGGTCATTTCGAAAACCCTCTAAATTTAATGCTCGCTGATAACCCAGTACTTAAAGGCTACGCTTCACTTCAGGCAGGGACTATTAATATCAACAAATTTGCGACTACGGACACTGTTCAATTTAATTATATCTCTATTCCAGAAACTGATATATCGTTTGACGCCCAGGTGGAAAAGATCGTCCAATCTACATATGAGCTAAACAATGTGACTGGAACAGGAACTCTCCTTCCTAAAAATGCACCAATCAACTTTGCAATTGGAAATATCAATGATAGTAAAATCGAAGGGGCAGCAAAGTTGAACAACATTCTTGCATACGGCATCAACAATGATACACTTTCTGGAAGCATTACAATAAAATCGGACAATTTGGTTCTTGACAAATGGATGAACGTCGAAAACACAGCTTCTGCAGACGAACCTTATACAGATCTAATTCCCAAGAATATGGATCTTGATATAAACTATTCATCTGACCAAATAACATTTAAAAATCTTGATATTTCAAAATCACTTGGCCAGGTATCTTTAAAAGAAAAAAAGTTGGCCTTCAAAAATGAAGGCGATATTTTTGGAGGAAAAATTCTTCTTGTCGGTGGGCTGGAAGTCATAAGCAGTGACAAACTACATTTAAATTTGAGTCTGGAAATGAATGAATTGAGATTTCAGGAAACTGCAAAAAAGACTAGAATATTTTCTGATATTTTACCGATTGCAAAATTAATCGAAGGAAATTATACAGCAAGACTCAACTGGAATTCTGATCTCAATTCTTCCTATTTGCCTGACTTATCAACCTTAAGTGCTTATGGAGAAATAGAAACCAAGAACGGAAGTATAAATGGCATTCTTCCGATCGATACGTTTATTAGAAAATTTGTAAATATTGGAAGCGATCAATCGATAGAAATATCCGATACTAAAAAATATTTTATAATTGAAAATGGAAGAGTTCTGGTTAAAAAGATTGATATAAAAATAAAAGATGTTGTCATATCACTATCAGGATCTCATGGTTTCAATCAAGATTTGGACTACCAGGTATTAATCGATATTCCAAAGTCCAAAATAAATTCTAATAATATTTTCAATTTTATTCAGGATAAAATCGCGTTCTCGGATCGTCTTAAATCATATTCAGATAATGTGTCTATCCAAGTGGTGGGATATATGGGAGGTTCTATCAAAAAACCTCAATTGTCCGTAAAAAAAATAAACCTTAAAAGCGGGTCTGTAGTGGAGAATGTAGAAGACAGATTGAATGAGACCCTAACAGATCTAAAAGACAAAATAAGTAATACTGTCAAAGATACACTGACAGGGATTAGTACTACTCTAAAGTCTAAAGTACAAGCTACAACCGGTATTGTAGAATCAAAAAAGGACAGCGTTCTCACAGTGATCAACTCCGGTATAGATTCATCTAAAACCCTGATAAGCAAGACAGTCGCTAATAAAAAGGAGGCACTAAAAAATGAAGAGGGCATTTTATTAGATGACCTAAAATCCGGTAATGTTGACAGTTTAAAGAAATCAATTGAAGGGATATTTGGAAATAGGCAAGGTCAATTGGATAGTCTCAAACACAAATTTCCGACGATTCCATTCAAGAAGAAAAAAAATAACTAAGAGTTATAGATAAGGGCAGGTGGGCAGGTGATGAATATTATGCAATGAAAAAACCTGAATGATCTGACATTATTAGTCAGAACCTTTTATATTCGCATTTCAAATAAGATTATGATACATACTATTAATAATTGGTGGTGGCACAAAACAGACATGAGTCAGTCGGCGTCGCTATAGACCATTAATTATTAAAAGTACCAAATGGCCTGTCGATCTCGACGGGCCATTTTTTATTGAGCAATTATGAAATATACAATAGATACTATTACGCAACTTAGTGACAAGCACACCCTTGTCGGTTTATACCTCAAACTACGGGATCAATACAACAGTGTCCTCTTGCTTGAAACATCAACATATGCCACCAAGGAGGACAGTTTATCTTTTATAGCATTTAATATCCAAAATACGATCCAGGTAAAAGACCGTGTTCTAACTATAAATGGCGAACGAAAGACAAAATTTGATATCAGGAAGGAGATAAAAGCATTTATGGACGGTATCACCATAGAATCAGATGCTGCGATTTCAAGATATAATGCAATCCTGGGTTTTTCTGGCTATAACGGTGTCCAGCGATTTGAAGATATCACATTCGATAATCAAAAAGAGTCAGAGAATATTCCGGAATTGCGCTATGATTTTTATAGACATATGATCGTGTTTGATCATTTTCATGAGTTGATGCATATTGTAGATTATGTACCGGAAGGAGGAGCATCCGAGCTTGATAATATCTTATCCATCATTAAGCACAGAGATATTCAGACGTTTGCCTTTCAGACGGTAGGGGACGAATACAGTAATATGTCAGATCAGGAATATATGGACATGGTTACGAAAGGTAAGAGTCATTGCCAGAGAGGAGACGTCTTTCAGATCGTGCTGGCACGGAAATATTATCAAGCCTTCAAAGGTGATGAATTTAATGTCTACAGAGCACTTAGATCTATTAATCCAAGCCCTTATTTATTTTACTTTGACTACAATGATTACAAGATTTTTGGTTCATCTCCAGAGGCACAACTTGTTGTAAAAGA
>JAJCYJ010000938.1 GCA_029262975.1 Saprospiraceae bacterium | reverse complement strand
GAGCTATTTAAATGGTTTTTAGGAGGATGGATAAAACATGTTCCGGATGTAATGCCTTTTTATGCACCTACGATCAACTCTTATAAAAGATACGTGGATGGGTCTTGGGCGCCTACCAGATTAGCATGGAGTTATGATAACCGGACAGCAGGATTTAGAGTAGTTGGAAAAGACCAAAGCTTAAGAATAGAATGCCGAATCCCCGGCGCTGATTGCAATCCATATCTGGCATTTGCTGCCTCTCTGGCATCGGGATTAGCTGGGATAAAGAATAAAATCGAACCACCGGAATGTTTTGAAGGTGATATTTACGAAGCGAGACATCTGGATCGTGTACCTTATACTTTGAGTGAAGCACTCCTGCAATTTAAAAATAGCACCTTTAGCAATTCTGTTTTTGGAAGTGAAGTAGTTGAGCATTATACACACTTTTACCAATCAGAAATAGATGCATATAATAAGTCTGTGACTGACTGGGAAAGAAAAAGATACTTTGAACGTATTTGAGCGAGCGGGTTACTTTTAAATGGAAAACGTGGAAAAATAAAATTAATAAAAGTCTAAGTAATTAACGGGTTGAGCGGTTGTCAAATAGTCTCGTAATCATCATTTTTTTAGTAATCAGTGAATTTTGTAATTATAAGAAAAGATCATAGCTCTGAAGGAGCGATTATTTATCAGCCAGGGATGGCAATCCCTGGTTCGAAATTGCAGTTTGTTTAGAATTGGCATTTTTTTCATAAAAATCATGACAATTCTAATTTATGTAATTTGATTTAACCTCAACGGGTTAATTAGTAATTAGAATTTTAGAATAACATGAAATTAGAAAACAGGATAGCACTTGTGACAGGCGGAAGTAGCGGTATAGGCAGAGCCTCGTCATTACTATTTGCAAAAGAAGGTGCAAAAGTGATTGTTGTTGACTTAAATGAAGATGGGGGGAAAGAAACCGTCCGGATGCTCATGGAGTCAGGAGGTATTGGCGCATTTTGTAAAGCCGATATTTCTAAAATAGAAGATTGTCGACGGATGATAGAATTTTCTGAGCAAGAATTTGGAGGGTTGCATGTTCTTTTTAATAATGCCGGTATTATGCATAGTGATGATGGAGACAGTGTATCCACAAGAGAAGATGTGTGGGATCTGACAATGAATATTAATGCAAAGGGAGTTTTTCTTGGTTGTAAGTTTGGCATTCCACTAATTAGAAAATCTGGAGGAGGGTCGGTTATTAATACTGCCTCTTTTGTAGCACATCTTGGTGCAGCTACACCTCAGATTGCATATACAGCCAGTAAAGGTGCTGTACTTGCCATGTCCCGTGAATTAGCAGTGATTCATGCACGAGAAAATATTCGGGTCAATGCGCTAAGTCCTGGGCCTCTTAGAACCGAATTATTAATGAAATTTCTAAATACCGAGGAGAAAAAACAGAGAAGGTTAGTTCATATTCCAATGGGCCGTTTTGGAGAAGCTGAAGAAATGGCCAAAGCAGCATTATTTCTTGCTTCAGATGATTCCTCTTATATGACGGGCAATGAATTCCTGGTTGATGGCGGTATCACTTCTGCTTATGTTACACCTGAATAATTCAATTTGCTTTATTTTGAAAGTTACCCTTGTTCTCAGAATGAATTAAATTTAAAAATATAATTCAATATTACCTATGCGAAAAAGATTCGAGACGATAAGTCCAATCGATAACTCTGTTTATTTGGAAAGAGAGATGGCCAATACCAGCGATATAGAAAATGCTTTGCGCACCTCAAAAAAGGCACACAAATCCTGGCGAAATTCTACACTGAGAGAAAGAGCTGATGTCTGCGCAAAAGTTGTGGAATACTTTGTAAATAACTCGGCTGCTATAGGTGAGGAACTGACAAGACAAATGGGCAGACCGATTCGCTATACACCTTTTGAGTTGACAAAAGGATTTAAAGAGCGTGCGACTTATATGATCGATCAGGCGCCCAAAGCATTGTCGGATATTGAGGCTGAAGAATTATCTGGATTCAAACGGTTTATTAGACGCGAATCGCTTGGGACTATTTTTGTGCTCGCCCCCTGGAACTATCCATTTCTGACTTCAGTTAACGCAATAATACCTGCAATCATGTCAGGGAATACGGTACTGTTGAAACACGCAACACAAACACCTCTTTGCGCAGAACGATACGCACGAGCCTTCGAATATGCAGGTGCACCAGCAGGGGTTTTTCAATACCTGCATCTTGATCATCAACAGGTTGCTGATATAATAAATGATCAACGTATAGATTACGTGGCCTTTACAGGTTCTGTCTCTGGAGGAAGGGCAGTGCAGGAAGCAATGAGCAGCCGATTTATAAATGCTGGATTAGAATTAGGTGGGAAGGATCCGGCATACGTGTGCGCAGATGCTCATCTTGAAAATGCCATTGAAAATTTAGTAGATGGTTCCTTTTTTAATTCAGGACAGTCATGTTGCGGCATCGAAAGGATATATGTGGATCAGAAAATTTATAAAGATTTTGTAGATGGTTTTGTAGGCTTGACGCTGCAATACAATTTGGGTGATCCTTTGAAGGAGGAAACCACGCTCGGCCCTATGGTTAAAAGTAGTGCTGCGAATTTTGCAAGGGAGCAGGTTGAAAATGCGGTAAATAAGGGGGCAACGGCGTTGATTAATCCAAAATTATTTCCCTGGAATAAGCCAGGTACACCCTATATGTCGCCTCAGGTTCTAACTGGTGTAGATCACACCATGGATGTGATGAAAGAAGAAACCTTCGCACCTGTTGTAGGGATTATGCCTGTCAAGAATGAAGATGAGGCGATCCAACTTATGAATGATAGCCAGTATGGTTTAACAGCCTCCATATGGACATCAGATATGGAACGGGCAATAGCAATTGGAAATAAAGTGGAGACAGGGACATGGTATATGAATCGATGTGATTACCTGGATCCCGCACTTGCCTGGACGGGTGTAAAAAATAGTGGAAGAGGATGTACCCTGTCAACGCTTGGATATGAAGTGCTTACAAGACCAAAATCGTTTCATCTGAAGACTGTAGGTTAATTCTAATTAGAGTTGAGTATACTGTCTAATTGCAAGTTCCAGTTGTACAATAAATTATCACAAGCGTCCAAAACGATTTGATTTTGAAAATTATTCTATTGATAATCAAACATTTATAGGTTCTTAACCTTTTAAAGTGGGCACTAGTGTCTTAACTAAACTATGGAATTTCAGTCTTTTCAATTTACTAGTAAGAAATCTTAGGATATGCAGCATCATAAGAAGCGCTGGGATGAGCGCAGCGCAATCACGCCCTTCGGCGTGATCAGAAGCCTGGGGGACTTCTGGCGAAGGGCCTGCCGACCTTTGGTGGGAACCTCGAAGAGGCTCGTAGCTCAACTTAAAATGAAGTATTGGCTCTTCCCCTGACGGGTTCAGTCAGTTCAATGTGCTCTGGCACATTGATTTCAACAAAGGTTGAAAATCATTCCTTCATTTCGCGAGCCTGCCTACGTGCGTAAGCAGGCAGGCATTCCTCCCTGCCCGTGAGGACACGTCCGAGCAGGCAGGTTTTTGGTTTCCACCGGTGGGCGGACAGGCTGTTTTTTTTTGCGACTGAAAAAAAATG
>JAJCYJ010000937.1 GCA_029262975.1 Saprospiraceae bacterium | reverse complement strand
AAAGTGCTTGCTCAAAAGCTTCTTTGAATAGGATGATATCGTCGGAATCAAACTTAGTTTGATTATAACTTATAGACATACGTAAAGAGTCATTGATCACACTTCCTGTAATGCCCATTGGGTGGTCAGCAACAGCTGCTTGACTACTGGACGCGCCACTAGGATACGATGAAAAATCAAAAAGAGCCTGTGCCGCGATTTCATCTTGTTGGGAATTGTTAAACACCCCTAGATAATTGAAACTAATTGTTGGTAGATATTCGAGTGAAGCATCTGAATCGATTTCTTTCAGATAGCGTAATAACCCATATCCAATCCCTTTATATGGAATACTAAGTGACTGATTCTTTACTAATTGAAGGTGATCTTCGATAGAGGAATAGTATTTTAAAATGAAGGGGAATACAGAGGTAAACCACCCTATTGTCCGACTGACATCTAAATCTATTATGTCCTCACGTCCATGTCCTTCTATTGTAATCGAATACGCATCGCCACCAAAAGCAGCCTTAAGTGCATGACTTAATGCTACCAGTAACACATCATTAATATGTGTATTAAAGACTTTATTTGTTTGTTCTAATAAAGTTCTTGTCTGATCCTGGTTCAATGAAAAAGATAATTCACAAAAATCCTGAGCTAAATCTCCTTCTTCCTGATTGAGCATCGGAAGTCTGGCGCCTAATCGTTTGCCTTCTCCTACTACTTCTTTCCAATAATATTCTTCTTCCTCTTTGAGTTCATCTTGAATGTAAGTGTGAATATTCTTAGACCATCGCGCAAAAGAAGCGGTTTTCTGAGGTAATTTGATAGGACTTCCCGATGAGATTTGAAGATAAGAAGTCTTCAAATCTTCCAGTAAAATTCGCCAGGAGATACCGTCAACGATTAGATGGTGGCTTATCAATAAGATATGATCATTAGCTACATCTTCGTTCGATCTAAAGATGACGGTTTTGAATAATGAACCTTTCGACAAATCAAATCCTGATTGTGCAATTGTAGCTAAGCGATTTATATTTTCGGGGTTGAACTCTTCCGTGGAAAGCGAAATTAATTCTATATCTATTTCTACTTCTTCTCTTAGCTGTTGTATAATTTGATCATCTGTAAAAGAGTAATTAGCTCTTAACATATCGTGATGCACATGGAGAGCAATCAAAGATTTTTCTAAATTATCTTCGTCTATTTTTCCCGACCATTCCAAGAACGTTGCCTGATTGAAATGGTGTTGATCGATGGTAAACTCTGAAAAAAACCACTTTTGAATTGCTGTTAAGGGTAACTCACCATTAAGCAATCCCTGATCATAAGAATGTTTTTTATGCTCCAGTCTGATAGCTTGTTCCGCAACAGTCGGATAAGAAAAGATTTGTCTGATCGGCAAATTATAATTCCTTGCAGAAAGCTTTCCTGAAATTTGAATGGCCTTTATTGAATCTCCGCCTAAATGGAAGAAATCATCATGAATTCCAATAACCTTTTTGTGTAGAATCTCAGTCCAGATGGACATAATCAATCTTTCTTTTGAATTTCGAGCCGGAACATATTCTGTACCAACTGATAGGCTGGCGGATTCAGGATTCGGCAGATTCTTCTTATCGACTTTACCACTAGATGTGAGTGGAATCCGATCCATGGCCACAAAATGAGCAGGGATCATATATTCGGGAAGACTTTCTAATAAAAATTTACGGAGGGCCGCTATATCAGGAAGTCCCTGGCCGGCTGACTCCTCTAAGTCTTCTTCACTATTTACAATTTTATTGGGAACGAGATATGCAACTAATTCTTTATCACTATTGTGTTCGGATTGGTAAGCAATTACTACCGCAGATAATATTGAAGGATGAGTTAATAAAACTTGTTCTATCTCCCCTGCTTCAATTCGAAAACCTCGAATTTTTAATTGCTGATCAATTCGTCCCAGATACTCAATATTTCCGTCCGGCAACCACCTTGATAAATCACCAGTCTTATAAAGACGTTCTCCGCTGACAAACGGATGAGGGATAAATTTTTCATTCGTGAGATCCGTATTATTTTTGTACCCTCGGGCAAGGCCTGCACCTGATACACAAAGTTCACCGGGTGCTCCGATTGGAACCAAACGGTTTTGTCTATCCAAGAGCAATATTTGAGTATTGCTTATTGGACTTCCAATTGGAATTTTTGAAAAATCCTGGTGATTAGACTTCGAAAGGTTATATACACTTACAATTACAGAACATTCCGTAGGTCCGTAGGCATTAAAATAGTCCAGTTCTTGACTGTAATGGAGGACATCTCCAGAATTTGCCGCCTCACCGCCAGTAATTAACACTCTTAGTGACCCTAATTTCTTTTTATTCAGAGTGCTTAAAAATGCAGGTGGTAGCAGTGTCAAACTTACTGCATTATGCTCCAGAAATGTGAGAAAATCTGAAGGTGAATGAATGACATTTTCCTTCACAAGGACTAAGGTAGCACCAGATAGTTGTGCTGTCATCGTTTCAAATACAAATGCATCAAATGTATAATTAGCAAATTGCAGAATATTATCTTCAGGAGTGACATCATAAACCCCTATTTGGCTTAAGGCCATATTGACTGCTCCCTTATGTTCTAATAAGGTTCCTTTAGGTTGACCTGTAGATCCTGATGTATAAATCATGTAAGCCAAATTAGAATCACAGGTTCCAGTGATAGGATTGTCATGATTAATATGTCGCGCATCTTCTACAACAACTACCGGCACTCTTAAATTATAAGACTTAGATACCTGTTCTGTAATTCTATCTGATAACATTAATTTGGAATCACTGTCATTGATCATAAATTCGATTCGGCTTGCTGGCAAATCTATTCCAATTGGCAAGTAGGCCGCTCCAGCTTTCATCACTCCTAGAGTGGCTATTATCATCCATTCACTTCGTTTCATATGTAAAGCCACTATGTCATCTGGCTGTATCTTAAAGTGATCGAGTAGATAATGTCCTAATTGATTAGACATTTCATTCAGTTGACGGTACGTCAGTTGCCTATCCTCAAAAGCAATTGCTATACTATCCGGTCTAATTGCAACTTGCTCCTCAAATAGATTTATGACTGTCTTATCTTTTGGAAAGTCTGTCTTGGTATCATTATAATCATGGAGCACTGCTTGACGTTCTGATTCCGACATAATATTGATATCGGCGATTGACATTACAGGTGTGGCTATCAGATTATTAATAGTCGTTTCTATATGAGATTTGATGATTCCAATCCATTCGGATGAAAGAACTTCTTTATTATAATAGAGTTGAATATTTAAAGTCTTGCCAGGTATGATTACCAGACCGAATCCATAATGAATGGATTCGTATCCTTTCGCCCACTCTGTCTTAATGCTAGAGGGTTCTTCAACCAGTGCTTCGTCTACTGGATAGTTCTCAAATACCATGATATGATCGAATAGGTCACCCTGACCACCCCAAAGAGATTGTATCCGAGCCAGCGAACAATGTTCATACTCCTGAACTGCCAATGAGCTTTTTTGAATTTCATTTAGCAGTGTGGAAAATGTCTGATCTTGTCTTAGATTTATCCTGACCGGAATCGTATTTAAAAATAAACCAGTCATTTTTTCTATATCCTCGACGGGGGCAGATCTGCCAGAACTAGTCATTCCAAAAACAACTTCTTCTTTTTGATTATAGATACCAAGGATAACTGCCCATATTCCCTGGATAACCGTATTCAGACTGACTTCAGAATCCCGGGCAAGCTGCTCTAATGCTGTTGTTTGCGCAGAACTTAGTTTTAGTTCTTCTTTAGAAGATTCCTTGAGACTGGTTTTATTTGAAATTTTTAATCCTGGAATACTGGATAATTCC
>JAJCYJ010000936.1 GCA_029262975.1 Saprospiraceae bacterium | reverse complement strand
ACCATATAAGATAGGGCTTTATCCAGATCACCTATTTTTTCAAGGTAAATTATGCCCATATTCTGAAGTGCAAAGCCTCGTCGATAATGATTTATCTCCACATCTTCTTCATAGATCGAATCTACTGTCTGAAAGTTCTGTAGTGCTTCGATATAATTACCTAGTTCCACCTGGAGATCGCCTATAGATACAAGGTTCATTGTGAGTAGGTCTAAATCTTGTATTTCTTCACTGATCACAAGCGCTTGTTGCAGGGCATTCCAGGCTGTGTCATGTTCACCGCGGATGCTATAGACATTAGCTGATTTATTGAGTGCATGGGCCTTCCATCCAGGTTTGTCCAGCTTTTCGGCTAAAGTAATCACCTCCATTATATGCACTAATACACTATCGTAATTACCTCTTGTAAAATAAAAAGATACAAATGCATCATGAGTGAAAAGTTCACCCATACCATAGTTCGCGCTTTTTGAAAAATGCTCCAGGCTATCTAAAAAACTAAGTGCCTCATCACCCTGGCTGAAATGTATATGATATTGTGCTAATTGTCTGAATGCATCATCGTGCAGCGAATCAGAAGCGAATGGTCCTTCTAAAATGTTCAGTAAAGAATCAAGTTCGCCTGGTTTCTGGGCCTTACAAACTGTCAGAAATAAGAAGATCGCTGAAATAACCAGGATCAAGTTTTTCATAGGAATGAAAATCATTAAATCTCCGTTTTGTTGTAATGTAGTTTCACCACTTGAATACCTCTTCAATAGCTTAATTTATATTTCTGATAAACAAATATGTATGAATTTGACCAGGATCAAATTTATATTTTTGGGATTGAATGAGCGTCAATCTCATTCATACCTTTTTCTGTCTTTCGCAAAGGTGATATTTGTTTGTTTTAAAAACTTAAAACAGATGGAACGGAGCCAATACCTGCGATTATTAGGAATTTAGGCATCCATCTTCATAAACGATCCGTAATATAGAATTTTGTCACTGAGTTGGATATGGAAGTGACAGATATCTTTTCATAAGTAAAATTAAGTTGGTCTTTTGGTTTTCGGAATATGACTATTTTTCTCGGGGGTTACATATTTAACCCAATCTATCCAGCATTCCGGGTATCATATTAATATGAAATAGTGTATTATCATTTTTTGGATTGCGATACACCTTGGATATTTATTAATTCTTTAGACATCTTGCGGAAAAGCCCAATTTCTTGTCATCATCAAATTGACTTGCACTGGTGTTATCAAAAAATAAGAATCGATACCATGCCCTTGTTGCGTTTAACGAAGAGCTACTCCAATAGTCTCCATTATTCAATATATTAACAAACGTGCCATTCCAAAATCGAAAGCCTCCAGGCAAAGCATTAAAACCGCTTTCATTAGTTCCTCCTGTGTTTGGAGATGTCCAATGAGCTAATCCAGCTTCTTTCATTTTGCCGCCTGCAGGTGATCCTCCCCCCAGATAACTGGTTAGTATCGTCCATTCCTGGTTAGAGGGAATGTGCCAGCCCATCGGGCATACATTCATACTCGAAGTATCCGACAGAGCATAGTAATTATACATAGCTCCATAAGGCATGGCATAAGTTGTTGAATCATTGTTGTACCACGAGAAACCCGGAGAACTCAAATTTTCCCATGCAAGGTTGTTCGAAACCAAAGGAATAGGGTTGCCATTATTATATTTTGTAGTGCGTAAGTTCTCTGTCATCCATATCTGTGTGCCTATTTTAATAGTAATATATTTATTACCATCGATATCACTCACAAGTCCGGTTGTACCATCCATTGGCATCGTTAGAGATACCCAATTGGTTCCGTTCCATCCTTGAAAATCAGTACCTGTCCATTGTATCGTTCCAGAATCTGGTGGGAGTTTTTCTGAATTGGAGATAACGATTGCTCCTGAGACGTTTAGCTTTTCTTCCTGAGCATAAAGTAAGGTACAAATGCTCAAATAAATTAACAGGAAAATCGAATTTTTCATACCTGAAAATTTCCACCAAAATTAAGCCTATTTCACATATGATGTTCTAAAAATTTCGATTATTAGTACTTTACTTATTTAGAATAATACACGTTTAATTATAGAATATATTCTAATTTAACACTGGTTATTTAGCGATTGAAATAGTTATTTGCCAAAATTATATTGGGAGCAATTCTTTGCTAAATATATACAAGACCAGCGGTGACAACTGACATATAGAAATTTTGAAATGTACCCAATAAATTTGGGGAGTTTCAACCCAAATGGTCAAATGATCTTGTTATTCAAGAGTCAAGGAAAGCTATTGTCGCCAGCTGGCCTTAATCTCATTTCAAAATATTAATTACAAATGAAACATCATATAAAAGGCAAATACTAGGATCGTTGAATAAGGTTCAAAATCATATTCTTATCGAATTTCCTATACCCTAATTTTTAGCTATTTATCCGTTCGGAAAGGTGTCATGGGCAACCCATCACGACTATACATGTTACACACCGGATTATTGGCCCATGCATATCGTACAGCCATCGGTTCTGCTATTTTATCACTCCAAATCTCCATTTGATCAGTGCTGATTATTTTTCCTTCCGCCCAGACAAATTTCTCATCGGTACCTGCAATCGCGAAACCCTGGGGTTCGCTCGTATCAAAAGAATATAGTCCCTGCCCGACATTGTCGAAAGTCAGCAATATTTTATTACCTACTATTTCCATCGATTTGAATGTTGGGCCGCTATATTCAATATCCTTTTTATAATCTTTGGCTAATGCCCATCTGGCAAGTCTGTCAGCTACGGTTTGTTTATTCCTGGGATGAATATCGCGTCCTTCACCTACGTCAATTATAACTGCCTGACCAACATTTTTTAGTTTGTCCATGGTCATTGTTTGTGCTTCTCTAAGTTCCGCCCAATTACTTTCGCCAGGTTCATCTTCTTCGGCCAGGAAGTCTGCCAGTTGAACATAGTAGAAAGGGAAATCACCTTGCTTCCATTCATCCCGCCAGTTTTGTATCATCAAGGGAAACAAACCCTTGTATTGTGCTGCTCGACTAGCATTAGATTCTCCCTGGTACCATATCACCCCACGAATACCGTATCCGATAGTTGGATGCAGTACACCGTTATATATATTGCCGGGACGATGATTGCCAGTCATAAGATTATTTGGTCTTCTCGGAGGAAAAGGAGTTCGGTCCGTCGATTCTTTGGCGTTCCACTCATCTAATTGTTGTTGCCATGTATCCAATTCTGCATTATAATCATAAGAGGCTTCCTTATCTTTCCACCAATCCATTACTTCCTTCTGATCAAGGTCATTGTCCAATATTTCCCTGTTCACCCAGGCCTCAGCCGCGGATCCACCCCATGCGTTGTCGATCAGACCGATAGGTACGCCTAATGTATGATGAAGCCGACGACCGAAAAAATAGCCGATAGCGGAGAAATCTGCAATAGATTCAGAAGTGCTTGAAGTCCATTTACCTTCAAAATCATCCTGGGCCTCCTGTGTGCCTACACGAGGTACGGTTATGAGTCTTATGTCCGGATAGTTAGCAGTGAGTATGGCCAGTTCCGCGCTATTGGTGTTGGCTATTGTCCATTGCATATTGGATTGACCTGAGCAAATCCATACCTCACCAACCAAAATGTCATCAAAATAGAATTTTGATTCAGCACCTTCGATATTCATGCGGTAAGGACCTCCTGCAGGAATCGGCCTAAGCGTAATCCTCCAATGACCTTGCTGATCCGCTTCTGTCATATGGCTTTGACCGTTGATTTTTATCATAATCATCTCACCAGGTGCGGCCTTTCCCCAAATGGGATTGGAATGTTTTTGTTGTAAGACCATGTGATCTCCAAAAATGGAGGGAAGACTAATTTGAGTATGGGCCAGGGACCAGGTTAGAAACAATAGAATAGTTAATGAGACAAATTTTTGCATTGTAATGATGTATTAAGAATTATATGAACAAGTTTTTCCGATGCAAGTCTGTGTCTTTAGCATGCATCTTGGCCTAAGTTAATATGTATGTTCAAGACCACATAATTCGAGTTTGAATTGTTTCCGGATCAGGCTTATTAGTTGAAATGATAGATAAGTCGGTATATATAAAGTACAGTGCTGAGAGAGCTGAGTTTAAAAGTTGCCCCATTTAAGAAAAATAACTACTGCAGATTGAATTGAGTTAAGAAAACAGTTTGTCACGAGTGAGAGATTTAAGTGACCCTATTTTAGAAATTTCTATAAGCCAGAAAGTAGCAAGAAAGCTATCTTTGATGAACAGATATTAGAGACGAGTGAGGTATTAAGACTTTGCCTCAGAAGTCACGGGAATGGCCTTTAGCAACTTTTCAACTTCAAAAACAAGGTCTTCGCAAATTTTTGATCCGCCCAAGTCTTGAATAAGTGCTACAAGAACATATTTGCGACCATTCTTTCCTTCTATTAATGCACTATCGGCGTGATACGTCCTCCATGATCCGGATTTGCGAAATATTCGCGCTCCAGGAGATACTTTGTTTAAGGACTTGACGAATTTATGATTGATTTCAGGGTTAACCAAATATTTCTTCATAAGGGCATTTCCCTTTTTGCTAACGAGTTTACCTTCAGCAAGCATCGTATAAAATCGGCAAACTTGTTCTACCGTAGCGGCATGACTAATACCTTTCATCGGATCAGGATATCTCTTACCTGATTTCGCATATTTTTTTCCAACCCAAAGTCCGCCGCCTGCTTTTTTATCATAGAACTTATATTTCGCAGATTGTAGCACTTTGGCTATTCTTTCAAATCCTAATCTTTCTATTACTCTTGTAGTCGCCTGGTTATTTGATTTTGCACACATTAGTCTTAAATCTTTATCCAATTTGGAATCGAGGACAAGACTTCCAACTTCTATAGATTCAACCGCCGCCAAGAGGACGGCAATTTTAGGCAGGCTGGCTGCGTAAACCATATTACGACCATTCACCGAAGCATATCTTTTATGTTCCATATCCTGAAGGTCAACTAAGCCGACAGACAATAATTTTTTAGACGCTAACTTTTTCCATTTTGGTCTGGATGAAATGAGTTGGTCCAATGCCGATTGAAGTTTTTCATCAGCTATGTCGCTCCACGTTTCAGTCTCGCCAATTATGTCAGCACCATCTGTAATTTGGACTTTATCAATTGTATTATCCGCATCGACGGAATTGGTCAAGCTGGGATACAAAAAGATAGAGAAAATAAGGATTAACAACAGTTTTGGAATCATAAGGCAAAATTACATCATCTTTCTTATTCGGTAGTTAAATTTTAGTTACAGCAGGAGCATCATCGATTGGTTAAATATTGAATGATATAGAGGATAGCGACATCTCCACTAAAATCTTCTATTTAATTCGTTTTCGACCATGGACTTTCCTGATTTGTTCTACGTTCGAACATCATCGGGGTCTCACAGAATGAGTTTGATCGCAAGTATATCGAAGCGTTGAAAAATGATCGTCCGGTGATGTTTAAGGATAGCAAATGGTTTTGTAAAGATTGCACAGTTTGCAATGCTGCGGCTCTGTTCCTTGAGCCACCGGAAAGTATTCAAGACGCTCGCATTAAAGATGAACCAGGTTTTGCAAGAAAAAAATATGCGGGCAACCGATATAATTATGCGAATAGTCTCGCAATTGTAGAAAAGTTGGATGATCTATTATCAAATACATTGTTGTCCTCATGTCCAATGTTTTGATAAAAAGATAGCGTACGTGAACACTACCGACTTGCATTATCGATCGATAGAATGATTAAAAATGTTAAGAGACAGACTCGTACAAAATTATAAAACTCTATGTATAGATTTTTCCTTTATAAAAATAGTTTGTCAAATTATTTTTTAATTTATAATAGAATGGAGCGCCTTAAATATGATTCTATTTTGTACAGCTTTGACGATATTTTCTAATTTAACTGGAGCATGAGTTGATAATCTATATTTGTAAAATCACAAGCGTATTTATGTTTGATTTTCAAATTGTGCAAACAAATCTATTTAAAGAAAATCGAACAAAATAATTTCCTGATATGTCATAAGAGTACAAATAATTTTGAATTAAATGATATTAAAATGCTCGCTGAAAAAAGGCGACTTTAATTCAGATTGATTAAAAGAGTTTTAATGAATTGTTTTTTTTTAAAAAAAACTATAAGAATGACAACTGGTAGGGAAATTATTAGTGGATAAAATGAATTGCTGAGTGGAACTGTGACACTCGGAACGGATTTAAGAATGCAATTGAGCAAACAGACAGCGCCAGGTTAAAAGCATTTTTCCGAATCAAGACTGCTCAGCGTGGCTAATTTTCGAGTCAAATTAAAAGTGAAATAACAAAACTTGGTGGTCCATCTGACGTAGATGGAATTGTCTCAGGTAAAGTACATTGCATGTGGATGGACTTTAAGACTGTCTTTACCACTAACAATGAAGAGGCAATATGAGATACATATGAGACTGGTGAGAAATATGCATTGGAGGATTATAATAACTTTTTAACGAGTCATGTATTACCACCTTATTTGAGAAATACAGTGGCACATCAGAGAGATGGGACCAGAAGATCTAATAGACAAGTTTTTGCACTGGAAGAACAATACGAATCATAGATCGCAAGGTGTCCTAATATGTAGCCGTGCCTTTAGTTTTTCGAGGCATGGTTTTTTTATTCGGGATGTGCTTGTATCTAACCACGATATACCATTTGTGAGTATTGTATATTTGCGATAAACGATTTAATTATGAGGATTCGGGTATCGACATCAAGTAAATATATAAGTGATGATGATCATGAGATTGCGTCCATTGCCAATGCACTGGCACACCCCTTGCGTGTCGCCCTGGTCAGATACCTGAATACAAAAAATCAAGGTCAGGGTGTTGATAATGTCACATGTAATAAAGATTTAGTTGAGATGTTTGATTACGCTCAATCTACGGTTTCACAGCATGTTAAAATATTGAAAGACTGTGGGCTTTTTATAACTAAAAGCCAGGATAAGTTTACGCTATACTATCTCAATAAGAAATTACTAAGGAAGTTCAATTCGTATTTCGATTGAGTTTTAGATAATCTAAGCCTTCATATCACAATTGCATAGGGCGTTTTTGATATTTGATTCTTAACCTCTGATTATAAAGATACCTGGCGTGGTAATCCGTGCACAAAATGGAATCATGCTTAATTGAAGTCTTTAAGTGGGCCATACTTGGCTGTCTGTGGGAGGATTTTGTAATAATCACGCAAACTTTAAAATTCGATTCATTTCACCCTTTCTTGTAATTCCAGACGAATATGTTGAGTCAACTGTAGATTCGTTGTAAATATCATTTGGGCACGGGTGCATTCGAAAATCGAATCTTAATTTGGATCTGATCATATAAATAGCATATATTCGTATATCGCTAATAAACGATGTGACAACATGAATGACATATCTCTCCTCATTGATAGTTTGGTAAATGCACCTGTGATATTGTACAATTTGGCTGCAAGCATACCTAATCAACAACTTAAACAAAGGAGAATTAAAAATAAATGGACTATTCATGAGCATATCTGTCATCTTGCCGAAGCTGAAGGAATGATTCATAATAGATTCCAGGAGTTTAAGAATAATCCAGCCCCAGTTTTTGACGCTTATCTACCGGAAAGTAATATAAAAACTGATCAACTTTTAGATCTTGACTTGAATGTCCAAATGCAAAGATTTAAAAGAGTACGTGGTCTGACAGTCGACCTAGTCAAAAGTTTTAATCAACTAATATGGGACAGGCAGGCAATTCATGAAGAATACGATGATTATGGCGCCTATATTCTGCTGAGACATGTAGTTATGCATGATTATTTCCACATGTATCGAATAGAAGAACTGTGGCTTACAAAAGACAAATATTTAATTCAGCCAGTCACATGATTCTTTAATGCATTCTGTGCGGAATTATAATTGTTTATGCTGTAATCTTGTTAATAGTTGTACAATAATTCCATTTATTAAATAAGACTTGACATTGATCGTAAATTATAATTTGAATATTAAAAAACAAAGTTATCATGATTAGATACTTTTTTATTTGGCAATTGCTGATTATAATTTCAGTCTCGACAATTGCTGGGCAGCATCTTCATCCCTTAGAACCAGCGCAGAATCACTACAAGGAATTGAAATTGTTAAGTGCTGATGTTAATCCAATTCGGGCCCATCTCGATGATATAATCTTTCCACCTTCTTCATATACCAGCGGTAGTTTATTGCATGTTATGGCTACTCCTGAATATCTTACACCATCCGAAGTCGTTGCATTAAAAAGTTTTTTACAATTTCCTGCAAACAGTTCGGATCAAACGCAGGCCGAATTAGAATTCTTGTTGGAATGGCAAGATAAAAGAACGCCAGATCAAAATTCACGATCCTCTGATTTTTTAGCACGGATTGGCTATTGGCCGCACATAAGTATCATGAAAAATCATGAACGATATGAAGAGAATATGAAACATCTCTTTTATGAAGGCCGAACCGTATTAGGCGAGGAATGTAGCTATACTAACTATCGTGCGACAGCTGTTCTTTTAGAAGGTGTGACTAAGGATATGCGCATCATGGAGTTTACTATTAAATATCATTTATTGAGAGCGAGGCCCTATCACATTGAACCAAGGTTAGAACCGCTTGCCCGAATCTCGTCTCCCTCATTTGCAAGTGGGCATACTTTATGGGCATATATCCAGGCATTTATCTGGAGCGAATTAGTACCTAAAAAGAGGGCGAAATTTCTTGCCCTGGCTTACGAGATAGGCGAGTCAAGAGAGATAATGGGCATTCACTATCCAAGTGATGAAGAGGCTGCCCGGGTGCTCGCTCATAAGATGCTTGAATTAATGTGGGATAATCCAAAATTTAAATCAGATTTGAGCAAGGCCAGGATTGAGTGGCAGTAATCACGGACTAATGATCACCTTGAATTGTGTGCGACAGTATTAATAGCATCATTTTTCTATCTATTGAAGTTCCATCATTAAGAATAGATGTAGTTGTTCCTGAGAGACTAAGGTAAGCCTTGTTGGTATTTTTTTATTCTTACATTTAGGAATAGTGTACTTTTGCACGATTTTTCGAAATACGCTCCTAAACTGACTAAAAAGTGAAAGAAGAATATCACAAATGGTACTCGCCTATATTAAGTAAAGACATCGAAATGCTAGTCTTTGGGCATGCCGGATATCCAGTAATTTTATTTCCCACGACCATGGGAAAGTACTATGAATGTCGGGATTTTAAACTGGTAGAATCTGCCCGCTGGTTTCTCGAACAAGGATTGGTACAAATCTATTGCCCGGACAGTATAAATGAGCATAGCTGGTATAATAAATCTATCCATCCAAGAGATAAGGTTAAAAATCACATTTGGTATGATCAATTTATACTTGAAGAACTTGTCAATTCTATATGTCATAAAAAGCAGATCTCCAAGGTGGCAGTGGCAGGACCGAGTTTTGGTGGATATCTGGCAGCTAATTTTGCATTTAAGCATCCGGACCGGGTAAGTCATTTATTCAGTATGAGTGGTTCATTCGATATCAGTTCATTTCTGGATGGGTATCATGATGAGAATGTTTATTTTAATAACCCTGTCGAGTATTTACCGGGTAATAATGATCCGGAGCTATGGAATTTGAAAATTGCATTAGGAGTAGGGGAATGGGATATCTGCCTGGAAGCTAATCAGAAATTAGCTGAAATATTAAATGCAAAGAATATTCCATATTGGTTTGATTTTAAGAAATGGGCAAAACACGATTGGCCCATTTGGAGAGATATGTTTCCTCATTATTTATCTACATTATAAAGACAAAAACACTAGCAACGCATGAAAAAAATCGGAATCCTATTTGGAAAAGAAGATACATTTCCTCAGGCATTTATTGAACGGGTAAATGAAAAAAAGATCAGCGGGATACAAGCTGAAGCCGTCAGTATAGATATGGTACAGCAAGCATCACCGACTGAATATGCAGTTATAATAGACCGTATATCTCAGGATGTCCCATTCTACAGATCATATCTGAAAAATGCAGCCATATGTGGTACAGCAGTAATCAACAATCCATTTTGGTGGAGTGCAGATGAAAAATTTGTCAACAATGCCATTTCTGAAAAAGTAGGTGTTCCAGTACCAAAGACTGTAATCCTTCCTTCTTATCACAGACCTGACGATACGGATGAAAATTCATTCAGAAATTTGAAATTTCCATATGGTTGGGATAAGATTACAGAATACATTGGATTTCCTGCTTACATGAAACCTCATTCAGGAGGTGGGTGGAAGAGTGTATATCGAGTTACTGACGCTGACGATCTCTTTGCCAAACATTCTGAGACCGAACAACTGGTAATGATGCTCCAGGAGGAAATTTTATTTACTGAATATTTTCGTTGTTATGTGCTCGGTGGCACCAATGTCCATATCATGCAATACGAACCACGCAATCCGCATCACCTGAGGTATGTCCGAGATGGGGCTCCTGTAGCCAAAAAATTGCTAGCACTGGTTGAAGATTATTGTATAAAATTAAACCAGGCTCTTGGTTATGATTTCAATACTGTTGAATTTGCCATCCGGGATGGGATTCCTTATGCGATTGATTTTTGTAACCCAGCACCAGATGCCGATATAAACTCTGTTGGTCAGGATAATTTTGACTGGATTGTCGAAAATGCAGCCAATATGGCCATCGAACGGGCCAAAGCAAATAAGCCTGGACAAATGAATCTTACATGGGGATCATTTATTAAAGATCAGGTAGAAGCAAATGTGTCAGCAAAAAAAGTTGCCCCAAAGAAAAAAGCTTCACCAAAAACGTGATATTAACGCGATATTGCAAGACTGATCGTTGACAATTAATATTTCAATAATCAGTAAATACTAATGTTTCGCAAATAAGTATCAATGCAGTTTACCTTAGGAATAGAAGAGGAATACCAGGTCATAGACCCTGAAACGCGCGAATTGATTTCGCATGAACAAAAGATTGTTGAGGTGGCGGCCAAGCATCTCGATGATCAAGTAAAGGCAGAGATGCATCAAGCTGTCGTAGAAGTTGGGACACGCATATGCACCGATATTGTTGATGCCAGAGCACAGCTAACTGACTTAAGAAAGACGATTTGCCAGATAGCCGGAGATTTAGGGTTTCATATAGGAGCAGCTGGGACTCATCCATTTTCAGAGTGGGAAAAACAGCTGATCACGCCCAATCCTCGATACGAAGAGATTGTAAAGGAATTGCAAGATACAGCGCGTTCTAACCTGATCTTTGGTTTGCATGTACATGTCGGTATTAAAGACAAAGCAATGGCATTACATATTGTAAATTCTATGCGATATTTTTTGCCGCATCTATATGCTTTGTCGACTAATTCACCTTTTTGGGAAGGTAGAAACACAGGTTTCAAATCCTTCAGATCGAAGGTATTTGATAAATTTCCCCGAACAGGGATACCTGATATGTTTCAATCGGTTGATCAGTATGAAAATTATGTCAATCTGCTCGTCAAGACGAGGTGTATTGATAATCCAAAAAAGATTTGGTGGGATATAAGGGCCCATCCTTTTTTTCCGACAGTCGAAATACGCATTTGTGATATTCCGATGACCATTGAAGAGACGATTTGTATTTCTGCCTTGATTCAGGCGCTTGTAGCTAAATTACACAAACTCAGGACTCAAAACTTAAATTTTATTAATTATCATCGGGCGCTAATCAATGAGAATAAGTGGAGAGCCGGAAGATATGGACTCGAGGGTAAAATGATAGATTTTGGCAAAGAAGAAGAGGTTGATACCTGTGTTTTAATTGAGGAAATGCTCGATTTCGTAGATGAAGTCGTAGACGAACTTGGTACCAGAAATGAAATGAATAAGATCCGAGAAATGCTAAAAAAAGGCACCGGAGCGGATAGGCAACTAGCAGTCTATGAGGAGACGAAAGATTTAACGAAGGTAGTCGACTATATCATAGAACAGACACGTATTGGTACAGATTAAATGAGCAGTATGGGTACAGATAAAATTAGGTTGGCGATCATTGATATGAATAATAATGTCCCGAACCAGGGGCTGAGATGTATCAGGGACATTGTCAGTACTTTTGAAGATGATCTGGAATGGGAGATATTTGATGCACGCGGCAAGAATGAAATTCCGGATTTGTCATTTGATATCTACATATCTTCAGGGGGCCCGGGAAGTCCTTTAGAAGAAGGAGAATGGAAAGATAAGTATTTCGACCTTGTAGATAGTGCCTGGGAGATTAACAGACGTGAAGGGTACGATAAAAAGTACTTCTTTTTTATTTGTTATTCATTTCAGATAGCGTGTGCACACTTTGAGCTTGGAAAAATCACAAGAAGAATAAGTACTTCTTTTGGAATATTTCCGGTGCACAAGACGAAGGCTGGAAAGACGGATACAGTGCTTATGGGATTAGATAATCCATACTACGCGGTTGATTCCCGAGACTGGCAATTAATACAACCAAGGCTAAAAGTTTTTGAAGAGCACGGATCTAAAATTTTGAGTATAGAAAAAATGAGAACGCATGTAGAATATGAAAGAGCCATCATGGCGGTACGATTTTCTGATGAATTTGTTGGCACTCAGTTTCATCCAGAAGCGGACCCGATAGGTATGACAGCTCATTTTTCTAAGATTGAAAACAGAGAGAAAGTCATCCGCAATTTTAATGAAGAAAAATATGAGGAGATGATGAATCATTTATCAGATCCTGATAAAATTGAATTAACTCATCGTACTGTTTTGCCTCGATTTATAGCAGATGCCTTACGTCATATCAGGAAACCCTCTTTAGTAGTATCTTAAGATGATTGAAAAATACAGAACGATATTTAATGAGCATTTCACCAAAGAGAAATATCAAAATTTTCTAAACGATATAGAAAAACAATTCAATCATCGTCCAGAATTTAGAATTGCAGAAACGCCTATTTTTATTTCTCAATTACTTAAAGAGCGACTTGTAGAAGCTGTAGATGATATTGTGTCTGTTGTGAATCAGCCTAACTTCAAAGAACTAAGTCAAAAAGCGATCAATCATCCTTCTCTGCATGTGCCGAAAGAGGATTATAAATCAAGATTTATGCAATTTGATTTTGGCATTTGTCTTGACGAAAATGGAGATCCGACTCCAAAGTTAATTGAATTGCAAGGGTTCCCATCACTGTACTTTTACCAGGATTTTCTTTCCCAGATGTATAAAAAACATTTTGATATTCCCGATCGATTTTCTGTTCACCTGAATGGACTCAAAAGGGAAGAATACATAGAAATGTTGCGACATGAAATCGTGGGTGATGCAGATCCCAAACAGGTAGTGTTATTAGAAGTTGAACCCGAAAAACAGACTACTCAAATAGATTTCTGGTGTGCCCAGCTCGTACTAGGAATTAAGATTTTGTGTATTAGCAAAATGAAAAAAAGAGGGAAAGAATTATTCTATTTAGATGATAATGGGAAAGAGATTAAAATTCTAAAAATATATAATCGGGTCATATTTGATGAATTAAACAAGCGAGACGATATTAAAAGAGAATTTTATTTTAAAGACGAAGTTGATGTCGAGTGGGTAGGTCACCCTAATTGGTTTTTTAGAATCAGCAAGTACACCATGCCACTCTTTAAAAGTAAATATGTCCCTACATGTCATTATCTTGATCAATTGACAAAATATCCTGATGATCTCGAGAATTATGTTCTGAAACCTTTATATTCATTTGCCGGAGCAGGCGTCCAGTTGCATGTCAATAAACAGATGCTCGATAATATAAAAAATAAGGATAACTATATCCTACAGCAAAAAGTAACATATCACCCATTTGTAAGGACTCCGGATGAATCTTCCAAATTTGAGATTAGAATGATGACCCTGCATAATACAAAAGAAAATACAACAAGACTTGTCAGTAACCTGGCGAGACTGACCAAAGGCGAAATGGTTGGTGTTAAGTATAATAAAGACAAAGAATGGGTAGGGGGAAGTATCGGGTATTTTGAGAACGAGACCAATTAATTAGAAATTTCCGATTTGTCAGATTTATTTCCTTATAAGTTTTTGTCGCTTAGTCTTATAAATTGGTTAGAGTTATCTGAAACTTTGGTCTGTACTATCTAAGGGGTGCAGAACCACTATTTTCTAATTTACTGATGTGTCCGGAGCTGGAGCACTGGCATGAAATTTACCACTGATAATGGTAGCATATTTATCCAATAATTCTACGATTTTTTCAGTAGAATCAGCAGCTACTATAATTCCCAAATGCCATGGTTTGTTCATTCTCCAGACAATTTCAGGGTCTGTAAATTCTGAAGTGTCGGGATGTTTGAACCTGCTCAATGAAACGATAATACCGGCATAGCCACATTCTTTTACGACTGGAAGTTCATACGCAGTTTTTCTTGATTTTTTTGACTCTATCCTGGCCCATTCTCCCCATAAGTTGATACCAGAGGCAGCTTCAACCATTTCTGCAAGATTGGCCCCGCCAACCCTTGAGGATGTCTCCAGAAAAAATATTTTATTGGTTTCCTTAGATCTTATAAATTCAGTATGCGAAGCGCCATGTTGCATCCCAAAAGCGCGCATCACGTCACTGTTAATCTTCTTAAGTTCTTTTTCTGCAGGAAGACCGATATCGATAGTAATCGATCGAAATATGCCACCGCCATGTGCTACCTCGAAAGGCGTATCAAGGTATTGGCTCACCCTTGAAAAGAGTACTTTCCCATTAAATGTCAAGCCGTCCACATGATAAACATCTCCGGGTGCAAATCTTTCTACCAGGTAATTATGCCTTTTGTCTCCAAGGTCATCTAACACTTGCCACAGTTCATCTTTGCTGTGTACTTTTTTTATGCCATGTGCGGACGCTTCATGTCTCGGTTTTACCAACCAGGGGGTAGGTACTTTATCAGCAAAAGCATTGATTTTTTCATCATTAAATAGAGATGAGAAATCAGGTACCGGTATTCCTTCCTCCTGCGCTTTTAGACGCATTGCTAATTTATCCCTGAAGTATCTTCCGGTAGTTTGGCCCATACCCGGCATACGAAAATGCTCCCTTAACGAAGCTGCTTTTTCTACATCAAAATCATCCAGAGCGACAATTCTGTCAAAGTGAGTTGACCGGAATTTATACGCAAGGCCATCAATTATATGTTCGTCTACCCATTTATCGATATAGAAAATCTCGTTAATTGATTCATGTGGCCACGCTTCATTTTCAAGTTTCTTTAATGTAAGGAGGAATACATTATTGCCTTCGCCTTTACATGCCGTTAGGAAATCCGCACCTTTATAGTATGTCGATATACAAAGAAAATTGAGTTTTTTGTTTTCCATCTTATTATTGCAATGATTTAATGTATTCGAGCATTAAACGAATCCCATACCCTGAGGCACATTTCATATTTGCATATTCTGAATCACCAAAAGCCATTCCAGCAATATCCAGGTGTACCCACTTTTTATGTTCTTCCGTAAAAGATTCCAAAAACTTTGCCGCAACAATACCTCCGGCAATAGGCTTGGAACTAAAATTTTTAATATCTGCTATATCTGACTTCAAGTCACTTTCAAAGTCATCATAAAGTGGAAGTGGCCAAACTCTCTCATGTACCATTTGACCTATATCACTTAATTTTCCAGCAATTTCCAGATTCTTTGTAAACATTCCAGCTGCAGAATAACCAAGTGTTCTGACGACACTACCTGTCAGAGTGGCAAGATCTATGATTTGCTCCGGGTTATGCTTCTTTATAATATAGTTCAAAGCATCAGCAAGCACTAACCTGCCTTCAGCATCCGTATCTATTATTTCTATCGTCTTTCCTGAATAAGAATTTATAACATCACCGGGTCTGAAACTATTTGCATCAACTGCGTTTTCAGCAGCCGCTACTACACCGACTATATTCACATTCAATTTAAGACGGGCTGCCAATTCAACAACGCCCAAGACAACTGCGGCACCTCCCATATCACTTTTCATATAGTGAAGGTTTTGTGCAGCTTTTATAGATAAACCTCCAGTATCAAAAGTAATTCCCTTACCTGCCAAGCCTATATCAATCGCTTCTCCTTTCTTTGGAAGGTGACTAACTTGTATAAGATAGGGTGGGTGTATACTCCCTTTTCCTACTGCCAGGACGGCTCCAAATCCTTCTGCGTCCAAAGCCTCCTTATCCCATATTTTACATTGATAATCTGAATCTTGTGCTGATTTTTCGGACCATTTGGCCAAATATTCCGGTGTCTTTTGGTTGGAAGGAGCGTCGACAAGGCTTTTGATCCTGTTGATCGTTTCCCCGATTAATTTTCCTTCATGTATGGGGGCAGATAAATCCGATGCAGCGCAGAACAAGATTTCATTTTCAGTATCCTCTTTAACTTCTGATTTAAATGCTCCAATATGGTATCGTGCCATTTCTATACCTGTGACAGCCTGGACTATTTGTGTGTCATTAAGATGGCTGCAATCTATTTGAATTTTTTCTGACCAATGTTTTCGGGTTTTACTGACCACTTTCCGGAATGCCTGAATACTTTGATTTTCATCTTTGCTTTCTCCTAAACCAAGTAAATAAATCCTGCGACTTTCCGGCCCATATAGCAATTTTATTTCACCAAAATCACCGTCAAAAACGGGATTTGTAATACCGGTCAACTTGACTATCTGGTCCTGGTTTACCAGGCCCTTCTTAAAAGGGATAATCAGATCAAAATTAGAATCTATAGAGTTGCTTTGTGTATATATCATTTGCTCCTTTTAAAAGAAAAGCCATTTCACAGCTTTAGGAAACTCCTGTCCCCAGTAGAATTCTGCGTGTTCTCCCGTATCATTTACTGAGATCTCAAAGTCAAACAATACAGCATTATGGATTTTGTCGATGAGGATGGACTCAAGTTTTTTAACGTTGGGTAAATGTGCTTTACTCTCCTTACCACCTGCATAAACATAAATCTTGGTCTTTGGTAAAGGTTTGAAGGCATTTGCCTCGATAAATATTTTCTTGGACATCCAAAGACTTGGCGAAAAGATCATCATCTTTCCAAAAATATCAGCTTCCGTAAGTCCTGCATAAAGACTGATGAGGCCACCCATCGAGCTGCCACCAATACCCGTATTTTCATAATCGGTCAGTGTTCGATAACGATTATTGACATAAGGGATCAACTTCTCCTTCATGAACTGTATATAGACCTTGCCTTTTCCATGCCCAAATTTAGGGTGATCATAGGGGAGGTATTCTTTTATTCGCTCTTTTTCACCATGGTCTACCGCTATGATAATGATATCACTGTAACCCACAGATGCCATATTCGCCATTGACTTGTCGATGGCCCAGTCTCCATATGGGGCAAATGGGTTGAACAAATTTTGTCCGTCCTGAAGATAAAGAACGGGGTATTGCCGGTCAGAATCGTAATAATCATGAGGTAACAGCGCGGAAATCTTCCTTGTAGCACCTAAGTGTGGAATCTCGTAATCTTCTTCGATTACCTCGATTATTGGATCAAATGTTTTTACAACCAAGCTGCAAATTTAACCCAAAGTAGGTGATAATTGTCTGCCTGCTCCCTGTATTTATATTAGAACTAAATTATTAAATATGAACACTGAGTTAAATCAGGCCTGACTTATAAAAATCATGATCAAGATGACGAAAAAGCAACCTTACATTACGGGAATAGCTTAAAATTTAACAAATCTCGTTACAAGTCTGGTTTCTCGCTTTGACAAGATAGTTAGGATATATACTCCAGGGATTAGCTCTGGAATATGCACGCTATTTATACCTGGTGCAAGCGGATGTGTCGAAATAAACTTTCCTTGAAAGTTATAAAGTCGGGCAGAAACAGGTGTTAAACCATTGGATTCATTAGCAATAATAAGTTCCGAAGATACCGGGTTCGAAACCAGGCGAAATTGATGAGTCGTCTCTTCCGGGTCATGCACCTTTGTCAACAGACTATCCACAAGGATACAATCATTGTCGAAAGGAGATAATTCAACGGGTATCCCAGGAGTAAGATCTTTGTCCTGAAAACCGACAAAATCAGGATCATATCGGTGTGCTTTAAAAATAGTATTAAACCTGGGTTCACCTCCCTGGATCGCAGGTCCGCCATTGCGATTTACAGGAAATATATAATCCCATACAATTTCATCTTCCATCGATACTTCATATATGTGACCAGATCTTCCCTCTGTAATTAAAATATTGCCATTGGGTAAAGGTTGTGCTCCCGACAAAATATCAGAATAGAGTTGGACGTCGCAATACGTATAAATAAGAGTATCCGAACCATAACCATTTGTATCATTATATTGATAGAATCCACTTGAATCAGGCGAATTAAATATCTGGATGCGGGATTTCTGGCCAGGGATATATTCGTTATTAAACACTATAAATTCGCCTTTATGAGAGTTATCTGTAGGTATCCATTGTATATTGTGCTGGCCGTTAAGCTCTTGATCTTTTCCGGTCCCTTGATTAAAGACTTGAGGATTACCATAGCGATATAGAATGTCCCCTCCGCGGTTATGAAATCCGCCTGAATGACCACTGGCTTCAAGGGTGGTAGTACTGTGGTCTATGACATATATTTCACTTAAAAATCTACTGCTGAAGACGATCTGGTCCAATGCTTTATTATAATTTATTGCATTGATATGAAGCCAGTTTCCTTCTAAATCCTGGCCTTCTCCTATGTAATTTATGTTCAATAATTCCGGATGTTTATGGATCTCACCGTAATTGGGCAAAGTCGAATCTACGTCCTGAACGAGATGATCCCATACCGACCACTCCCAGATTATCCTGGCTTCATTATTATTTCCAATTTCAAGTTCCAAAATAGATTCTGACCATACTTCACCACTGTAAATTCGCCCCTTTAATTGTGCTTCTTCTTCACTATGTCTCACCCATACGGTGCATAGAAAATTTCCATTGGGTAGCAGTGCTATATCATGATGTGCATGACGTTCTTCAGAAGCAATTTGAAAAGACCATTTTAATTGACCATTCCAATTATATAATTCAAATACACCACCACGACCCCCGGCATCAAAGGAACCAGGAGTCTGACCTGCTCGCAGCAAATCTCCATTATCCATAAGATACATGCCATGACCGGTTTTATATTGACTCTTCCATAAATTTACTATAGACCCACAGTTATCGATTAGATACGTGGTTTCATTATTACCTAAGAGGGTGTACCCGTTATATGATTCTGGCGAGTTTAGAAATAAGCCGACGGTGCGCTCCTGGCAAATTAGAAATGAAAAACTGGCAAATAAATGAAAGAAAAGAAATGACACTTGCTTTATCATTCTAATCTGGAAATTATAAAAATCAAAGGTTTTTGAAATTAGAGAAGCAGAAAAGAAATCTGCCTCTCTAATTATCAATGTATTATTAATTAAAAATTAAAACCAACTCTTGCAAAGAAAAATGCCCCATCCGAACCCATTTGTACAGAGTCATTGAATCCTCCTTGATCTGTCCAACCATCAAATTGTGGCGTAGGATATGTGTTCAATAGGTTATTGCTTCCTAACGTTATGTTGAACCTGTCGGATAATTCATATCCAAAACTGATATCCAATACACCTTTTGCATCATAGATATCCGTAGCTACTTGAAATAACGCATTCGCTTCACCCTGATTTGTTGCCGGAGAATCAACCCACTGGAAATCTTGTAATGTCACCTTACTGAATCTTGTATAACCCAGGTTCGCATCGAACTTTCCTGCTGAATAAGCCACATTCAACCCAATCTTGTGATCAGGAGCTGCAGCCTCTAAATACGCCTGGGAAAATGGGCCGAAGAAGGTATATTCATTCAAGTTGCCTGCATTGATGTTCTTTATTTCTGTATTGTTGAAGTTTCCGGCAAGACCGACACTCACAGAATTATCGCCATCACCGATATAATACTTATAGTTCAGGACTATATCCACGCCACTTGTCTTAGTATCTACGCCATTGGCAAAAAACTGTGCTGCATCAGCACCGACACCAAGTCCTGAAGCGTCAAAAATATCTGTAAGAATGATACGATCATCTACATTGATGAGGTAACCGTCAATAGTTGCTGAAAACCCACCTTTCTTATAAGTGAACCCTGCAGCGAGGTTGACAGCTGACTCTTCCTGCAGAGGTCCAATGCCAAATGACTTGGCTACTGTACTTGTATTGGAAGCGAGTAAAGTTCTTAGCGATGCTCCCGAGACAATATTATTAAATAACAGATTGTAATGAATCTGTGCTAATGATGGTGCCCTGAACCCGGTAGAGGCAGAGGCTCTTAATGCCACTTGCTCTGACAGCTGATATCTTAAGGCCAGCTTTCCATTTAATGTATTACCAAAATCGCTATAATCTTCATAACGTACGGCGGCAGCAAGTAGAAAGTCTTCGCTTGTATTTACTTCCAAATCTCCGTAAAAACCAATATTAGTCCGATTGCGGTCTACTTCATTGGCCGGACTGTATCCTGGAAATCCCTGTGAGCCACCTGAAGGTTGTTGTCCAAATTCATTGACAAATGGTTCTTGGATGGCTGGATTTGTTATTGCAATCCCATTGACATCATATATCGCGTAGGATCCTTGCTCACCGGCAAATATCTTAAATTCTTCAGAACGAAATTCAGTTCCAAATGCAATGTTCATTCCGGAAGCGATGTCTTCAAAATATTTGCTGAACCCTAAATTGGTGACATTCATACTTAAGCTGTGCCCACCGGCATCAAATTCTGTTGGTGATGCCGAGCCCAGGGAAGCATTATTGGTTCCAGTAATAAAATAATGAAATTTATTCAGTCCATAGGTATGACTGAAGTCAGCCTTCCATCCGTTATCAAGGTCATGTCTAATCCCGGCTGTCATTGAATTATCGCCTATCACCGATGTAATATGAGGGGTAAATCCATTCGGATAAATCGAAGGAACAGATCTATCATCGCCATCCGGACCTGGAGCACTCCTGGAAAATGCGAACGCATCAGAATCACGATCTCCCCGGCCACCGAAGGCATATAGTTCAGTTTGATCCGATAATGGGAAGGCTGCATTTACCATAAACTGAAACTGATCAACAGCTGCTGAGCCATAACCTTTTCGCCAGCTGAATCCAGGTCTTAGTGTTCTGTCTTTACTTAGATATTCTACTGTGAAATTAGCGTAACCACCCTTGTCTCCAAGACCGATGCCGTAATTTAAATCTACACGAGTAGTCCCTCCATCAAAACTTTTTTCCGGATTGTCAAGGTCCAAAACTCGCTGCTTTCCATCTACGTTGAAGAGACCATCGCCATATTCTTCTTCATATGTTGCACCGACAGAAGTACTGTAAACTCCCCGCGTGATCCCTCCCGAAACACCGTTCGTCTTGTCCTTGAGTACGATATTGATAACACCGGCTATTGCATCCGAGCCATATTGAGCAGATGCTCCGTCTCGTAACACTTCTATTCTTTTGATGGCTGAGGCTGGGATAGCGTTCAGGTCAGTACCCGTATTACCACGGCCCCTTGTACCAAAAACATTAATCAGCGAAGATTGATGTCTTCGTTTTCCATTGATCAGGACCAAAGTCTGATCTGGACCTAAACCTCGTAAGGAGGCAGGATCAATATGATCGGCACCATCAGATCCAGACTGCTTGGTGGCATTAAATGAAGGTGCTGCAAATTGCATAATCTGGTTGATATCAACCTTGCCGGTTCTGTTGGCTACATCCGCCACATCGATGATATCTATGGCAACGGGAGAATTAGTTGCGGTTCTATTATAGCTTCTCGAACCAACCACCTGGACATTGCCCAATGTTATTCCTTCTGCCAATATTACGTTTATAACCGATTGATTACCAACACTTTCTTCGGTGGTGATATACCCGGTAAAACTAATTATAAGTACAGCATCAGCTGATGAAACGGTTATTTGAAAGGTCCCGTCCAGATCTGTCACGCTTCCATTAGAAGTTCCTTTTTCCAAAATACTGGCACCTATCA
>JAJCYJ010000935.1 GCA_029262975.1 Saprospiraceae bacterium | reverse complement strand
CACAGATTACTTGACCGGATTGTGCCGAGATTTTTTTGGTTAGATTTTTCGTTACACGCGTCTTTGTATAAGATATACGGTGTACCTGTTTCAATTTGTGATTCGAGTACGGCAAACCAGAGATCTTGTGCTTTTATAGTCTTTCGCGCCTTTCCTTCTGCTTCGTATTGAGTATAAAGGGTATTGAATTTTTCTCCATAACTATCATAAAGACCGGGACATTCATTTGGGCAAAAAAGAGACCAAGATGCATTCTCCTTTACTCTTTTCATAAAAAGGTCTGGTATCCAAAGCGCGTAAAAGAGGTCTCGTGCTCTCATTTCTTCCTTGCCGTGATTCTTCTTCAGATCTAAAAAGTCAAATACGTCTGCATGCCAGGGCTCTATATACATTGCAAAAGCCCCTTTACGCTTTCCACCTCCCTGATCTACATAACGAGCAGTATCGTTGAAAACTTTCAACATTGGGACTATGCCGTTAGATGTACCACCCGTTCCCTTAATATAACTTCCTTTTGCCCGGATATTATGGATACTTAGTCCTATCCCACCTGCAGACTGACTTATTTTAGCGCATCGTGATAAGGTTTCAAAAATTCCGGGAATACTGTCATCGGTTACGGAAAGAAGAAAACAAGAACTTAATTGAGGTTTTGGTGTACCTGCATTAAATAAAGTAGGAGTGGCATGAATAAACCACTTTTCTGACATCAGTGTATAAGTCTCGAGTGCTGCTTCTAAATCTTCACCATGTATACCAACGGCTGCTCTCATAAGCATATGTTGTGGTCTTTCGACAACTTCCCCGTCCATTCTGAGCAGATAAGATCTTTCTAAAGTTTTAAAGCCAAAATAGTCGAAATCATAGTCCCGATCATAAATGATAGCTGAGTTCAGCTTATCCTTATATTTGCGGATTATTTTGATAGTTTCTTCTCCTATTAGTCCAGCTTTTGATCCTGTTTTTGGGTCTATATATTTGAAAAGTCTTTCCATTGTAGCAGAGAAAGACTTGTCTGTATTTTTATGTAAATTAGATACGGCGATACGCGCAGCGAGTATGGCATAATCGGGATGATAAGCAGCCATTGACGCTGATGTTTCAGCTGCAAGATTGTCTAATTCAGTAGTGGAAACACCATCGTAAAGTCCTAAGATGACCTTTTTAGCGATTTCGATTGATTCTAAGTGATTCGGATCAAGGCCATAGCACAGCTTTTTAACCCTTGCAGTTATTTTGTCAAAACTAACCGCTTCTTTCTTTCCACTCCTTTTTACGACCTGCATGTTTATTATAGTTTAGTATGTTAATAAGACCAAGATTGCTCTATAACCCAGTTAGAAGTCTTCGTCTATAGAAAATATTTGCTTATCCTTATCCGCCATTACACCCGATTTTTGATAGTCACCTACCCTTTTCTCAAAAAAGTTAGTCTTACCTTGAAGTGAAATAAGTTCCATCCATGGAAATGGATTTTCCGCATTATAGATTCTAGGATTACCCAGAGCTGCTAATAATCTGTCTGCAACAAATTCTATGTACTGACACATTAACTCTGAATTCATTCCGATCAGGTTTACCGGAATAGCATCCGATACAAACTCCTTCTCTATCTCTACGGCGTTACTTATCATATCCTCAATCGTCTGCTGTGGTAACTTATGCTGAATATGCATGTTATAAAGAAGGCAGGCAAAATCACAATGCATTCCTTCGTCACGGGATATGAGTTCATTAGAAAATGATAAGCCCGGCATAAGGCCCCTTTTCTTTAACCAAAATATAGAGCAAAAAGAGCCACTAAAGAATATACCCTCCACGGCAGCAAATGCAATGAGCCTTTCGGCAAATGATCCATTATCAATCCACTTAAATGCCCATTCTGCTTTCTTTTTTACACAATCCAAGGTTTCAATGGCATTCAGAAGGTAACTCTTCTCTTTAGAGTCCTTGATATAAGTATCTATCAATAGGGAATACGTTTCTGAATGGATATTCTCCATCATGATTTGAAATCCGTAAAAGAACTTCGCCTCAGTATACTGCACTTCACTGACCATGTTCTCTGCAAGATTCTCATTTACGATACCATCACTGGCAGCAAAAAAGGCAAGGACATGTTTTACAAAGTGCCGTTCATTATCATTGAGTTTGTTTTCCCAATCACTTATATCCTGATGTAGGTCAATTTCTTCTGCAGTCCAAAAGCTGGCCTCAGATTTTTTATAATATGCCCAGATATCATCATGTTCAATTGGAAACAAAACAAATCTGTTAGGGTTCTCTCGTAAAATTGGCTCGATAGTCTGGGTCATAATTCTCTCAGTTTATAGTGAAAACGATGGGGACACTATCTGGATAGGTCCAAACGTCTTACAGGTTGTTTAATATGGTCTATTATTTACGATTTCGATCTACTCGGCGAGATAATAAAGGGACTCAATGGTATGTCACAAAATCGTGAGACAAATAAATGCAAAAAAAGACTAATACGTCTGCCATAAGGGACTATAGTTATCAACATAATGTTAGTAAAATTGATAACACATTATAAATCAACTACATATGTATTTTACCTTTTCTCTGTATTGTGGAAAATCTTCACAAGGTGTTGAAAACAAGCAGTTAATGCATTAAACAGATTGATAATATAAATTTCTACACATTACCCGATTTACGGAATATTGCTATAAGGGCAACTGCAATAATTAAGGATAGTAGGATAAGCAGATAGGCGGTACCTGAAAAGTCATCAAAAGGCAGTTTGACATTCATTCCGTAAAAACTGAAGACAATTGTAGGGACCATTAACACAATTGTTATAGTGGTCAACCGATGAATCACAACATTCAGATTGTTGGATATAATTGACGCATAAGCTTCCATAACACCGTTCAAAAGATTCGTATGTACATTGGCCATTTCCAGTGCCTGGCTATTATCTATAATAATATCCTCAAACAGGTCCTGGTGCGCTTCTAATTCTCTGATATTCAGAAAGTCAGTTCTCTTGATTTTTTGTTTCAGAAGGTCATTATCGCTCAATGAATTGAGCATATAGACTAACGATTTTTCTATTTTCAGCAATTGCTTCAACTCACGATTACGACTGGAATGGTATAATTCTTTTTCGATAACGTTTCTTTTGAGGTTCAATTTCTTTAACACATCTAAATACTGCCAGACAGTTTTTTCAAAGATGAGCAGGACAAAGTGCTTGAAGTCTGCGGGATTGAAGGACTTAACCCTCATTTTGAGAAATTTCTCGATAACCAGGCTCTCGGATGCTGTAATTGTTATGATTCTATCTGGTTTTATGATGATACCAATCGGGGCAGTAATATATAAGGCGTCACTCTCTTTCTCATCGGTATTAATGACAGGTGCATTAATGACTATCAATTTCACATCATCTTCACGTTCATACCTGGAGCGCTCGTCAATATCCAGTGAATCTGTCAGAAAATCCAATGGAATTTCCTCTTGTTCGGCAAGGGCTTTTAACTCGGCATGATCAAGTGGAGCGGTAACGTGAATCCATTGTGCATCAGCTACTTCGACCTCCTTGAGCGTCCCGTCTTGTTTCTGGAAATAGCTG
>JAJCYJ010000934.1 GCA_029262975.1 Saprospiraceae bacterium | reverse complement strand
GCCACCATGTGAAGTAAGCGGCGGCAATATTACATTACAAGATTCATTAACGGCGGTCACGATATGTCTCGATGATGGGATATCCAATATAGTAACTGCAAATCTTTCAGATGCCACGGGCACAAATAGTCTATGGGTTGTTACAGACACGAATAGGACAATTTTGGCGGTGGATACAAGTAATGCGATCAATTTTGATTCTTCAGGAGCGGGAGTTTGTCTGATCTGGCATTTGAGTTATGAAGAAGGATTGACAGGAGCAGTTGTTGACAGTAATACAGCGAATCTAAGTGGCTGTTTTTCACTTTCCAATTCCATCACTGTTACACGACAGGTTGGAGATGATTGTCCGCAACCACCATGTGATGCTGTTGGGGGAACTTTAGCAATCGTAGAAGGCGGTACAAGTATTGACATTTGCGCTGGCGATGGTATCTCTGATTCATTCGATGTCACAATTGATAGTGCTCAGGGGACTAATATGGCTTGGGTAGTCACCGATACGAATGGTGTTATAATTGCCTTACCCACCTCCCCACCTTTTGATCTCGAAGGGTTAGGCGCAGGTGTTTGTTTAATCAGACATTTGGTATTTGAAGTCGATGTGACAGGTATTTCTTTAGATGCCAATATCAATAATTTGGAAGGATGTTTTGCCTTTTCTAACGCGATTACTGTCAATAGATCTACAGGATCAGATTGTCCGGGAGCTCCATGTGAAGCTGTAGGTGGAAGTATTGTCACTACAGATTCAACGACTATGGTAGCATTTTGCTTAGATGATGAAGAACCTAATGTAGTAACAGTGAATTTGTCAGAGGCGTCCGGTTCGAATAGTCTCTGGGTAATTACAGATACTAATCAAACTATCTTATCCATTGATACAACTAATGTTTTCAATTTTGATTCTTCAGGAGCTGGTGTTTGTTTGATTTGGCATTTGAGCTTTGAAGACGGACTCGAGGGTGCTGCAGTGGATAGTAATACTGCTGACCTCAATGGATGTTTTTCACTGTCCAATTCAATAAAAGTAACAAGAGTATCAGGTGCGGATTGTCCTTCGCCACCATGCGAAGTAAATGGAGGAAGCATTATGACTCAGGATAGTATGACATCCATTTCCATTTGTGTAGATGATAATGAAGAAGTTGAAGTCGTAATCAACCTTTCAGAATCAGTTGGGACTAATTCATTATGGCTCATTACGGATACAAATCTTACTATCCTGTCTATTGATACCACTAACGTATTTAATTTTGATTCAACAGATTCAGGGATATGCCGAATCTGGCATTTAACATATGAAGATGGCTTGGTCGGTGCTGATATTGACAGTAATGTTATGAATTTAAGCGGCTGCTTTTCCTTGTCCAATTCTATTACAGTGACTAAGTTGTCAGGAACTGATTGTCCTCCACCACCTTGTGTTTTAGAGGGTGGAAGTATTATGACACAAGATTCAATGACTTCAGTCACTATTTGTGTAGATGACAATGAAGAAGATATTGTAGAAGTATCAATAGAAGGGGCTACCGGGACCAATAATATTTGGGTTGTTACAGATACTAATCAAACGATCCTTTCTATTGATTCGAGTAATGTTTTCAGCTATGAAGGTGTTGCTTCAGGAGTTTGTTTAATCTGGCATGTAACATATGAAGATGGTCTTGAGGGTTTAGAAGTTGAAGGTAGTACGAATGATTTAAGTGGTTGCTTTGCCTTTTCAAATGAAATTAGAGTAGTAAAGTCCACAGGTTTGGATTGCCCACAACCTCCATGTGAAGCTGTTGCTGGTTCTTTAACTATTTCAGACGGATCTATCGAAGTAGTAGTCTGTGGTGGTTCAGGATCAGGTAGTACGGTCAGTGTTAATTTGGAAAATGCGATTGGATCTCGCAGTGCCTGGGTGATCACAGATACATCCGGGATGATTCTCGGTTTTCCATTAGCACCTCCATTTAATCTTTCTGGGGCAAGACCTGGTATATATCAGATATGGCATCTTAGCTACGACGGGATTATAATGGGTGCGTCACTGGGAGCAAATATTAATAATATAGCGGGATGCCTGGGGCTATCAAATCCTATAACAGTGATAAGAGAAGATATCAGGCCCGGCTCCATAACTCTTGAGGATGGTAGTACCGAGACTTCTATATGTGTCGGTGACGGTGTAGCTGATGAGGTAAGTGCCATGAGTGAAAATGAAGAAGGAAGTTTTAATGAATGGGTGATCACAGATCCATCAGGAGTCATTCTCGGTCTTCCTGATACATTGCCATTTAATTTTGAAAATTCTGGTCCGGGTGTCTGTCTGATATGGCTTGTAAGTCATGGTGGAGATGTCTCAGGACTCAACCTTGGTGCAGACATTTCTGATTTACAGGGATGCTATGCTGTATCAAATTCTATAACTGTCACTAGGAAAAGTGCCAATGGAGGTATGCTTACGACAGCTATCGGTGGTTCAGAATTACTTATTTGTGTTGGAGATGGAGCAGCGGATATTTTAGATCTCGAACTATCTGGTGCAGAAGGTGAGCAAAGTGCATATGTTGTTTCCGATTCTTCCGGATTTATCCTCTCTGTTTCCACTGACCTGGATATAGACTTTGATTTATTTTCAGCTGGAGTATGCCAGGTATGGCATATAAGTTATAACGACAGTCTGGTTGGACTTGTAGAAGAAGGAAATATAGCAGATATAGCTGGCTGTTTTGCTCTATCTAATGCTGTAAATGTGACGAAAGTCAGTGGTGATGATTGTCCTCCTCCATGTCTTGCAAAAGGTGGTACAATTATGAGTAATGAAGGTGAAGCAGAAATAACAATATGTGTTGACGATAATTTATCCGATACTTTTGAGTTAATCGTAGAAAATGCTGAAGGTGAAAATTTTGCCTTTATTGTTTCGGATCCCGATGGAAATATAATCGGCCGAAATGTGCAATTCAATGCTGATCTTGAAGGAACCGGAGTAGGTAATTTGGAGGTGCGTCACATTGCTTATAGTGACGATGCTAATATTCCGGAGATAGGTGGAAATATTAACACACTCTTTGGATGCTATTCGCTCTCAAATGTTTTCACTATAAATCGTGTTATTGAAGAAGGTTGTGCAGGTGTGTGTATCGTTCAGGGAGGAAATGTAAGTACAGCGGAAGGAGACGAATTCACATTCTGTGCAGACGATGGTGAGGCTGATGAAGTTCAGTTTAATCTTGATGGCAATCACGGAGATACAAGTGTATTTGTAATCACAGATGGTGCGGCCAATATCATAAGATTGACTACGGAAAGTCTGATTGATTTTGAGGGCACTGGATCTGGCACATGTCTTATTAGGAATATAAGTTATACAGGCTCATTATCGGGACTTACGCCTGGTGGCAATACGGAGGATATTGTCGGTTGTTTTGACCTGTCCAATGCGATCACCGTAACACGTCTTACTGGAAATGAATGCCCGGATTTTTGTAACACAGATGGCGGCACAATCACGTCGATAGAAGGAGATACAGAATTAGAATTTTGCACGGGTGATGTATTATTTACAGTGGTGCTTAATTCAGATGGTGAAGACACAACTTCTACATATTACTATATACTTACCGATGATGAAGGCAAAATCGTGGAATGGCGCAATAGTGCCGATGGCGGCGATTATGATTTGAATATGCTACCGGGTGGAACTTCCCGTGTTTACGGATATGATTCGCCCGATGGATCTTTGCTAGAAGAGGGGGCAGATATTGCCGACCTGGAAATGATCGAGTGTGCAAGACTATCCACTAATTATGTAACTGTCAATAGAATGACAGGTGGAGCATGTGATGAAGGATGTCATACACCAAGGGATGTCAGATTTAGAAGTATTGGTAAGGACAGATGGGCGCTAACCTGGGATAGAGTAAGTGATGCTTCAAGCTATTTGGTGCGTGTAGGATTTGAGGGAATTCCCGAATCTTTCTCAGAAGTTCCTGCTAATCGCAATAGAATAAACCTGACAGGACCATCTAATCGTGTTATGGTATTCAGTGTAAAAGCAGTATGTGGAGCCAATATCTCTTCTGAATACTCAGCAGAATTTGTGCTCAAACTGGATGCCAATTTCGGTACTCCATTTACTGAAAGTCGTAGCACAGTTCTTCAGCATGGTACGGTGTTGCCCAATGGCATTATCATAACAGAACAAGCACTTGCGTTCCCTAATCCTGCCAATGATAGAATTTCAGTTTGGTATAGTGGACAGGGAATGGATGGTCAATTATCAATTTTTGATCAAACCGGAAGAAGAGTAATGACACGAAGAGTCAACGGCAATCAAGAGTTTCATGAGATTTCAATTGATGAACTCGCAGATGGTATTTTCTTTATCATGATCGAAAGTGATGGACAAATACTCATGCAGGATAAATTAATTAAGTCCAGTCGTTAACCGTTTAAAGGGACAGAATATTATCTAAAAATATCTGTAAAAAATTGGGCACTTCATGTTTCATGAGGTGCCCTTTCTTTTAGATAGAGTGCTTCCCGGTTATTAGCCAGATAGCACAGAATTTCACAATTAGTCAAATGGAACGTGTGTTCTAAGATGCTCGTTACGCTGACTTTTCTTGATTTATTAAATCAAAAATCTGCCCGGCATGCTCTTTTGTTTTTACCTTTTCTATGATAAATTGGATAGACCCCTGAGCATCGATTATAAATGTCGTCCGGTGAACCCCCATATATTCCCGACCCATAAATTTTTTCAATCCCCATAGACCATAGGACGAGATTATTTTTTTTTCCGGGTCGGCAATCAATGAAAATTGGAAGTCGTATTTATCTATAAATTTTCGATGTTTTGCAGGTTTGTCTGGGCTGATACCCAAAAGTTCATACCCCATATTTTGAAGCATTTTATAATTGTCCCTAAGATTACATGCCTCTTTTGTGCAACCCGGTGTGTCATCTTTAGGATAGAAGAAGAGGACGACACCTTTGCCCTTGTAATCTGAAAGTTTGACTAGTTCATTGTTCTCGTTAAGGGCTTCAAAACCCGGAGCTTTGTCTCCTGCACTAAGTTTTATCATTCAATTTAATTTTAGGTGTAAACGACCCTCGGAATTTATTGTTCATTAATTTTTTCAAAAAGGAGTGCACAAGAAATATGGGAATGATCGGATGCCTATTCGTGTGCCAAATCCGCTGTTTGAAGTTTGCAACTTCAAACTAATATTCACCACTACAAAACCTCTTATCAGAATGATCGGATGCATATGAAATTTGTGCACAACCGGCTGTATCATTCTCACCAGGGGTGCCACTTCGATCTACCCTGGCTACAAAGCATTGACACCTACAGTGTCATTTTGTCGCGAAGAATTGAATAGCAACTCTGTAAGGCGTAGGCTGTGCCTTTTAGAGTCTTTACAAGACTTCAATTCGTTCATTTTATTTAAAAAGAAGCTAATACACAAATTGCCTTTTCAACTCTGTTGTATTTCCAGCTTTGTCTTTTGCTATAATACTTAAGTCTATTGATGCTCCTGTTCGTTTTGGATCCATGTAAAACCATACAGAACTTGTCTTGCCATCATGCTGAGCCAGGGTCCACCGCCCATTCAAGAAAATTTGAAAATTTAAGGCATCATTTTCGTGGATCGGTTCAAAGTTATCCTTAAGTTCAAATTTGCACATCCTGGATTTTGAGCCAGGTAGAGACAATATCCTGATGCTGGGGTTGACAGTGTCGATTCCTACGCTGAATTCTTCAAATGTATTTACGAAAGTGACAAGGGTACTGTCTTTTTCCCATTTCGAACGATAGCGAAGAATTTCACCTTTTTCATTCTTACTCAGAAAACAATACTTATGCTTTGGATAAAGCCTCTTTGATATTATCTGGCTGATTTTATAAAATTTAAATGTAGGAATATTGTGGTTTTGACTTAAGTCAATTAACTGTTCTGTGTTTACCGGCAATTTGAGATTAACTGGTTGGGTAAATGTACCCCTGTCAAATGTCAACTGTACATTTTTCAATTTTAGAGCAATGCTATCAGTTGGTGTGATACGAACATTTTGATATTCCAAAGGATTGTTTTCCAGTCTCAGCGTGTCACTTTTTATACTGTCATCCCGACCTAAATGAAAACTAATTTGAGCAAGATTCCCTTCGATATCTTTGGCCGATAATTCAATTTTTGATTTTCTAAATTCAAATGGATAAATGGCACCCTTTGATTTATTCGTTTTATAAATTGAAAGATGATTGCCCGGATTTACAAAACACTTGGTAACATATTTCTTATTTTGCTTTTCTTCAAAATCCATGTGAGCATGAATGAATTTTGATTTATTGAATGGAATACTATCTAGTTTAAATTGATAAGCCACACTTCCATCAACCTTCATTTTGAGACTATAAATTCCATTATGATTTGAGGCGCCATTCATTTGATCATATGTCCGAATGCCAATTCCAACTTTTAAGGCCTTG
>JAJCYJ010000933.1 GCA_029262975.1 Saprospiraceae bacterium | reverse complement strand
AACAATCCTTTAAGTAATAATGGAGAATATTGGGTCGGATGGTCTAGCTATATCTTCAATAAAATTGAAGGCAAGTATGACAGCGATGATGATGGTGATCTTGAATCAGGTATCGCTTTACATATAGGATCCGATCAAGCCTTTCGGGAAGTAAGCATAAATACCATATTAGACTTAACAAGTTCTTCAGAAAAAATCAATGTTAACTTTGATCTCGCTGATATTTTAAATATCAATGGCGTCTACTACAACTTATCTGAGACACCCCAGATACATCATATCGGTCTCTTGCCACTCGCCCTGCCTATATTAGACAATACAGTAAAGACACTGACAGTAATTGAAGAATAAATAAAAAGTCTTTCTGAAGATATTATTTGTTCCATTTTTAGAATATGAGCAGATTGGCGATAAGAGGATTATTCATTAGACAAGCACGCCCTGCGATTCTTAAGTGCATCAATTAATATTAAGTCTCCTCTTGACAATCATGCCTAATCAAGGTTTTTTATATAATCGTATACCACCTGATGCATTTTTGGCCTTAAGGATAATCGGTATAAATTCCTGTGACTTCTGTTTGGATAAACACGATTAGATAAAAAAACAAACACAAGATCATATTCTGGATCCGCCCACACCATTGTACCTGTAAATCCGGAATGACCAAAACTTTTTGGACTGGCATCCCTGGCGACATAAGAAAGATCTTCATCGTAAACTTTTGCTGGTTTATCAAAGCCCAAACCTCTTCTGTTCTCTGAATATTGGTATGAAGTGAACTCATGCATTGCATTCGCTGGAATTATCTGACGTCCATTCCAGAGACCATTATTTAGGTAAAGTTGAAATAAAGATGACAAGTCTACCGCATCACCGAATAACCCGGCATTACACGAAACGCCATCCAACATTGCCGCAGCTTCGTCATGTACTGTACCGTGTACTAATTTATTTCGCCAGAGACTATCATATTCCGTTGGTACAATCTGGTTAAGATTATATGTAGAAAGCGGATTATAAACAAGGTTTTTAATGCCAATCGGGGCATAGATAGAATCATGTAAGAAATCAGTCATTTGAATGCCCGTTTTGTCATGTATCATCTCTGGCATTAATAGAAACGTCAATCCTGAATACAAATATTTTTTATCGGAATTAAGTTCTGTTTTGCGTATAGCTTTTTTCATTTTATTGACATACCGCTTGTTGAGATATAAGTCATCAGATATTTGAACTGAATATTTTCTGGAAGCTCTATTTTTAAACGTGCTCCCTTTATATTTGCCATTCTTCTTTTTTGTTTTTTGCCAAAATACAATATAAGGTATCAGCCCTGATTGATGGGTCAGTACTTCTCTCAGTGTCAAATCCTTTTTATTCGACCTACGAAGTGGTTTGAAGTATTCTTTAAGTCCAATATCTAAATTCAACTTACCCTCGCCATACAGTTTCATTAAAATCGGCAGTCCGGATGTTACTTTCGTAATTGAGGCCAAATCATAGATATCTGTCTTGCTTACAGTTCTCTGATTGTCATAAGTATGAAAGCCCCAAGTCTTGTGAAAAATTATACTATCTCTATGCCGAACCAGTATTTGTGCTCCTGGGAAGGCAAAAGAATCTATTCCAATTCTTATAATTGAATCCAACTCATATTCCATTTTCTCAATGGGTGATATCTGAGCTCGAACTGTATTTTTTGAAAATGAAAAAAGAAGTAGAAAAAATATAATTCTTAGCATCTCAAAGTATTCTAACCACGCTTAAAATTCCAATTCTAAACTAATCGGGCAATGATCCGAACCCATGATATCCGTATCAATAGTTGAGTCTTTCGTATGTTTTTTTAATCTTTTATCAGTTAGAAAATAATCAAGACGCCAACCCACGTTTTTTGCTCTTGCACCAAATCTTACACTCCAAAAACTATACTTTACTTCCTCGGGATATAAATCTCTAAAAGAATCAATAAGCCCAACACTTAACAGACCGTCCATACCGTCAATTTCTACTTGGGTATAACCAGATGTCTTATTGTAATTAGATTTAGGTCGAGCCAAATCTATCGGTTCGTGGGCAACATTAAAATCACCTGTAACAATTATTGGTTTCTTCTTTCTTAATTTTTTCAGATAAGCTGCAAAATCTTTATCCCATTCTGATCTGTAATCAAGACGTTTTAGTCCACTGCCTGCATTAGGAACATAAACATTTACCAATACAAATTTTTCAAATTCACATGACAGGACTCGTCCTTCCTGATCGTGTTCTTCGATACCGATGCCTGTGCTTATCTGAATTGGCTGCTCTTTTGATAAAATTGCAACTCCTGAGTATCCTTTTTTAACAGCTGAATGTACACTCAGATGATATCCATTTATTTCTTCGAGAGCTTTTTCAACTTGATCATTTTGGGCTTTAGTTTCTTGCAGACAATAAAAATCCGAATTGCTGCTATTAAATTCATTTATAAAGTCTTTTCCTACTGCCGCTCTTATTCCATTCACATTCCACGAAGTTATTTTCATTATTATTCTATTTTATTTTCTAATTGTCCGTCTGCTTAACCTTTAAAAGTGCCTCTCTTACTTGCCTCCAGGATACAAGCTTAATGTTGCTTTTTTCTAACTTCTCTTTGTAGTGATCGCTTAATACATAGTTCAAATCATTTTGTCGCCAAGTTGCGCCAAAATCAGGATGATCCACCATTACCGCCTGCATTTCCGCGTCATCATATCCCGCATGGATGATGATTTCATTAAGACCAGGGATAACCTGGTCAATCATACTGTCATACATCGTCTGCCAGTCATCTGCCTTTTGACCCATCATAATTAGCTTATCCAGGGGATAGTTAATAGGCCCTAACAATGAATCAATATTCCATGAAGGCGGTATTCGAGCGCCGGGGATCATAACTGGAAGTTTGTATTCATTACCCAATCTGACATAGAGGCGAAATAAATCTGGAGTGGCAAACAAGGTGCCCATATGGCTGTCAAGATGAGAAACCGGTATGCCTGATTTAATTGCTTTATCTATTTGGGCCCTGATTTCTATTTCTACTTCTGCCAGTTCGGCATTAGTAACCACATCAATTACCTTGTCATACATCACTCCTTCTTCGTTAAGTAGAGAGGATATTTTATCAGATGAGGCAACTCCATCCCATTTATAATATTTCCATTCAGATGTAAGAGTAAGATGTAGCCCCCAGCAATACTGAGGGTGATCTCGTGCATAAGCTGCTATTTCGCTAAACCATGGACAGGGCACCATGATACTACTACTGGAAATTCCACCTTCATCAAAAGCCTGAATTGAAGCCGCATTAACAGAATGCGCGACACCCAAATCATCTGCGTGCATGATTAATAACTTAGCATCCTCAGGATATCCAAGAAGTTGTGCAATTGGTTGATTCGATTGTGACAGCAAATCACCGTATATAAATCCGGCCAATAAGGCAAAAACCAAATATTTCTTCATGTTAATATATCTCAGACTTAGCAAATCTTAGTTAATCTTCCTTAAAAGGAGTACAAAATAGTTAATGTAGCATTAAGATATTAGACTCTTACACTATTGTCACTTAATATTGAACCAGATAATAACGTCAACTATGAAATCATCAGCTTTGCTTTTACTCACGGCTCTCTTTTTGAGTTCATGTGGTCAGAATCTCAAATACTTCACTCAGGATTTATATGATGAGTATCAATGGAGTGATCGGGAACTTAAAAAAATACAATTCTACGTCTCCCAGGATATCGTGCTATATCGGGGATTATCTGATCAAAATACAAAAATTCAAAAGGGAAAAATCCGTGTTGAAAGCGATAATGAAGTCGAAAAGATAGTAATCAAAAGGGGCACCCCAGGGGTATTTGTCATGTCTCCTAAAGAGGATAGATTTGCTATTTCATTTGAAGATGGGAAAAGAGATTTTCTGATGTTTGGCCCCAATCGGAAAGCAAGCGGACGCTTTGTTCTTCTCGCCAAAGACTGGGACAAAAACTCTGGAAAAATATCATATGGCGACCAACTATATGATACAAGTTCTGAAAGCGCCTATGCAGCTTTAATGGTCGATATTAAAAGGGCAAAAAAGACAAAGTATAAGAGTAAGACTGCAGAAGGAAAACGGGTAGATTGATTACTTTCCTTGATCATCCATTTCAGCATTAATTGAGCTTGTAATAATCAGCTACTATAATAATATGTGATCTTATAGTTTGGATACTTATTCAACTTACAAGTAATCATCACAATTAAAATTAAGGTAGGAAAGTGTGATTTTTCAGATTTGTCCTTTTCTATTTTTTCCGCTTACCACTAACTCCTCTTGTAAATAGCGGTTTTGCTCAAATTATAATGTGTTACCCAACATCAAGTTTATTATTGATAAATATATCAGCATTTTTAAGATGAGCTTTTTGCTTCTCATCAGACATTCTATTATAAGAATAAACAAGCATGGAAGTTCTCCGATTAGAACTAAAGAAACTATGATGCTTGCTTATAAAACACCAAAACAATCCATCCCAAATATCTTCCCAATCGCCATTACTGTAATTACTCATTTTTTTGATATAGTTCGAACCGCCCACATATGGTTTGGTAGCAAAAGTTCCTCCATCTGCAAATTGGCTCATGCCATAGATATTTGGCACCATTACCCAATCATAGGCGTCGATAAACAACTCCATAAACCAACGATATACTTCATCCGGATGAAATTCACAGAGTAGCATGAAATTCCCCAAGACCATCAGTCTTTCGATGTGATGGCAATAACCCGTCTTCAGTACTTTATTAATAGTCTCATCGATTGGAGCTATTACTGTCGTTTTGTCATAAAAGCTTTTGGGTATTTTGCGATGGGAGTTCCAGAAGTTTTGGGTTCTTGACTAGCTACCTTTACAAATGTATATACCACGAATAAACTCTCTCCATCCAATAATTTGTCTGATGCACCCTTCGGTTGAGTTTTTAGGAATTTGCTCTTTCTCAGCAAATTGAAGGCTCTTTGTAATCACTTCTTCAGGGAGCATTAATCCAGCATTAAGCAAAGGTGAAAGAAGGCTATGATTAAGAACCAGGTGCTCCCGAA
>JAJCYJ010000932.1 GCA_029262975.1 Saprospiraceae bacterium | reverse complement strand
CAAAATTCTAATCCTGGATGAACCTACTACAGGTGTAGATGCCGTAAGCCGTACAGAATTTTGGGAGATGCTTCTAAGATTGAAAAAACGGGGCATGACAATTCTTGTAAGTACGCCGTATATGGATGAAGCAGCTCTTTGTGACCGGATAGCCCTGATGGAAAAAGGTAGCATCCTGAGCATTGATTACCCCGATAAGATAGCCCAACATTTTGATAAAATTTTGTACCAAGTTCAAAGCAAAAATTATTATCAGTGCCTTTTAGATTTAAGAGCATTTCCGGATTCTATTAGAACACTACCATTTGGGGAATATATCCACATGACTACAGACAAAACGCTCAATGAGGAAAGGCTATGGAAGTTCTTAGCTGATAAAGGCCATCAGGATATTTTGATTAAAAAGATTACTCCTTCAGTTGAAGATGTTTTTCTCCATCTTACAGATAGCATAAAATGATGGATCAAAAAGTTATATCTGTAAAAGGCTTAACAAAACGATTTGGTGATTTTGTAGCTGTTGATGAGATAAGCTTCGATGTATTTAAGGGTGAAATATTTGGCTTTCTTGGAGCTAATGGTGCAGGAAAGACGACTGCCATGAAGATGCTCACAGGTCTAAGCAAACCAACCAGTGGGACTGGATCAGTAGCTGGATTTGAAATTCTAAAACAGGCGGAGAAAATTAAAAAAAATATTGGGTACATGAGTCAAAAGTTCGCTCTTTATGACGATCTGACTATTAAGGAAAATGCTCAATTCTATGGTGGCATATATGGATTGAATCGACGACTGATTAAACTAAAAGTCAATCAAATGCTCGAATCTCTGAATCTACAGGATTCCGGCAACAAATTGGTGCATTCGCTGCCTTTAGGTTGGAAGCAAAGACTGGCATTTTCAGTCGCCATGTTACATGACCCACCGATCATTTTTTTAGATGAGCCAACCGGCGGTGTTGATCCTGCCACGAGACGGATATTTTGGGAGAAAATCTATGCTGAAGCTAGTAATGGCAGGACCATATTTGTGACAACTCATTATATGGATGAAGCCGAATATTGTAATCGGATATCAATGATGGTCGCAGGAAAGATGGTTGCACTCGATAGTCCAAAAAATTTGAAATTAAAATATAATGCAAAAACTATGAATGATGTCTTTGTTCAGATTGCTCGATAAGAAAAGAGGAATTAGAATTCAGACTTTTTTTTCTGTTCATAAGCGAAGAAAGAATGCAATTGAATGTTCGGTCATATTATGAGTATAATTATCTCTTACCATGAAAACATATTGGGCCATATTTAAAAAAGAAGTTTTTCATATTTTCAGGGATACCCGAACCTTGTTTATATTAATAGGCATGCCTTTAGCAATGGTATTCATATTTGGATATGCGGTCACCAATGAATTCAAGAACAGCAAAATTGCCATTTTAGATCATAGTAAAGATGAATTAAGTGGAGAATTGATCCAACATATTTTAGCATCCAGACACTTTATTATAGAGCGTAATATTAATTCAACAGATGATATAGATCTCATTTTTAGAAAAGGAGAGATAAAAATGGTCGTAGTCATTCCTCCCCAATTTTCTGAACATTTTTATAGTAATGATCATAGTCAGATTCAATTTATCATTGATGGATCTGAACCAAATTTTGCCAATACGCTTAATCAATACGCGACAGCTATGATCCGACGATTTTCTCTTTCCAAAATAGGAAATTCAGGATCAATACCCTATTCGATAGCCATTGAGATGCGTATGATGTACAACCCTGAATTAAAAAGTGCCTATAATTTTCTTCCTGGTACGATAGCAATGATCCTATTACTAATATCAGCTATGATGACTTCGTTGACGATTGCAAAAGAAAAAGAAACAGGCACCATGGAAATATTACTGGTAAGCCCGGTTTCTCCATTTATTTTAATACTGGGCAAAATTGGACCTTATGCCGTTCTTTCTTTTTTTAATGCTGTTTTAATCCTTGTCATGGGATATTACGTGTTCGATGTACCGATAATAGGTTCGCTATGTTTGTTATTGTTAATGTGTGCACTATACGTGCTTACTGCTCTTTCTTTAGGTGTTTTAATTTCAGCAAAATCAGATAGTCAGCAATCAGCTATGCTGACATCACTGATGACACTGATGTTGCCAACTATGCTTTTATCTGGTTTTATTTTTCCAGTTAGCAGCATGCCATTATTACTTCAGTATGCAAGTAAAATTATTCCAGCGACCTATTTTATTGACATCATAAAAAGTATCATGTTGAGAGGGACTGGGATTTCATCTATAGATTTTCCTGTGCTTGTCCTTATAGGTATGACGCTCTTTTTTCTTATGATGAGTTTGGTTTTGTTTAAATCAAGATTAGAATAGAGATGCGGGTACTATATTATATAATCCGAAAAGAGTTCGTCCAGGTATTCAGGAATAAAGCTATTCTGCCAATGATGACTATTTTGCCAATCGTTCAATTAATTATACTTTCCTATGCCGCGAACAATGAAGTGAAACAAGTCAATATTCATATTAACGATCAAGATCACAGCCATTTTTCACGACGATTGATTCAAAAAATTCAGGCCGTGGATATATTTCATACAACCTCTTCAAGTACGGATCACCAGGATGGGAATACTGCTCTCCTTGATGGTTTGGCAGACATTGTTTTAAATATCCCTCCAAGAGCAGAACATACTCTTCTAAGAACCAGGGCGATCAAAATTCAGCTTCTGGTAAATGCGATAAATGGGCAGGCAGCAACAGTTGGATCGGGATATCTAAATCAGATAATAATTGATTACAATAAAGAAATCAGATCTGAATTGATTAGCGGAATTTTAGTGAAACCCAAGCTTTCTCCTATAGATATTGAATATTCTAATTGGTATAATCCGGAACTTGATTATAAGACATTTATGGTGCCTGGTCTATTGGGAGAAATTGTAACAGTCTTAGTTATGTTATTAACAGCTATGAATATCGTCAGGGAAAGAGAAATCGGAACCATTGAGCAAATAAATGTGAGTCCTATTAAGAAGTGGCAATTTATAATCGGAAAAATGCTTCCTTTTCTTGTTATAGGAATGATACTGATGATTGTGGGTCTGGTAGTCGGCAAATTATTATTTGATATTCCAATACGTGGCAGTATTTGGCTTGTTTTTGCTTTTCTCCTGATCAGTCTCATGGCCATTTTAGGAATGGGACTTCTAATTTCTAATTTTGCGAACACCCAACAGCAAGCCATCTTTATTGCCTTCTTTTTTGTCCTTATTTTTATTTTGTTAAGTGGTTTATTTACGCCTATAGAAAGTATGCCCCTGTGGGCTCAGTATCTTACTATACCTAATCCAATCGCTCATTTTGTTGCATTCATGCGCAATGTACTCATTAAAGGAAGCGAGTTTTCAGATGTCCAATATCGATTTATGGTGATGGGGATATTGGCCATAGTCTTTAATTCTCTAGCCATATTAACGTATAAGAAAACTACGTAAAAGTTAACACAAAGGATTCACTTTGAAATGAAATCTATTCAGTCAGACCGTCATAAACATGGGATCAAAAGTTGGTTCAGAATATTTTCATATAGATGTTTGGAATTATAGAAATTTGATCATAACTAATGTGAATTAAGTATGCCACAAATAGATTAAAGTTTTAGTTAACATCGACTATTATCTCCATGAGTATTCCAGGGTTGGGTCTGGGAAGTAGCACGGTACGTGTTGTTTTTCATTTCGTTTGCTTATATTTAATTTACGGCACGAGCTTTTAGAATAGTATTGAGAATTATTCCAGCGTTACGCTCAAGTAATAGAATTATGAATGAATTTGGAATCATAAGGAAATATATTTTCCTAACATTTTTCTTATACACTATTTTATACATCTTTCCATTCCCTTTGACCTTCGTGGGTGTATTGTCTGAAGTTGGCGCTTTCTATAATGAATATTCCTGGTATCTATTGGTGCCCTGGGTCGCCAGGGAAATATTGGGTATCCAACAAGAGATAAGTACGGCAATAACCGGAAGTGGCGATGGATTGTTTTACTGGCTCCAGGTTTTGGTAATCTTATGCATGTCCGTTCTGGGTGCTGGAATATGGATATGGGTTAAAAAAAGTAAAATTCAATTAGTACAGTTAAGTCATTGGTTGACAGTTTATATTCTTGCCTTTTTAATTTTCAATATGATTTCGTATGGCATGGCCAAAGTGATCAAATTGCAATTTTCCGACCCAAATCTTATGACACTAACTTCTGAATTAGGTCAACTGTCGCCTTTTAGATTGGCCTGGACCTTTATGGGGTATTCCAAATTATATACTTTTTTTGCTGGTTTTTGTGAGGTAATGGGAGGCCTTTTATTATTGTTCAGACGAACCAGAACACTTGGTGCAATTGTTGTCACAGGGGTTATGTTCAATGTCTTTATGATGAATATGAGTTACGACATACCAGTCAAGCTATATTCATTTCATTTGCTGTTTTTTGCAATGTACATAATGGCACATGACAGTCGACGTCTGATCAATGTCCTGCTTTTTAATAAACCTACTTTCACAAAAATTTATGTAGATCATTTTTCGAATCCTGAATCCAATAAAAATTTCAGAAAAATTAAATTTGGAGTCATAGGTTTGTTTATTGCCTGGAGCCTTTATAATTCGATCCAACAAAGTTATAGCAGGGGAACCAATGCCCCACTACCCTACCTATATGGAATATACGACGTAGATAATGTATTTGTAAATGGACTTGAAATAGCTCCAGTCTCCACTGATCATGGAAGATGGGGAAGAGTCTTAATTGGAAAAAATAATATGTGTATCGTGAAACCTCTTAATCGGCAGACCTCGGATCGATACTTTCATTCCCACATTGATACTCTTTCTAAGATAATTACCTTAACAGGAAGGACAGATACTACCGATAAATATTTATTTAAATATCAATTGCAAGGGAAAAACTTGAAGCTGAAAGGATCTCATAAGTCAGATTCTCTTCAAATGGATTTGCAAAATTATAACCTAAACAACTTTCTGCTCTTGAAT
>JAJCYJ010000931.1 GCA_029262975.1 Saprospiraceae bacterium | reverse complement strand
ATGTAGTAAACAAGGTCTTTGATTCTCGAAAGCTTCTATAAGGACAGATAACTCTTGATTGCGGTCACAAAAGTATTGAGGGCTTATATATTGTGTTATGGGAAACGGATTAATCATAACTCAAATTAATGCCAATTAAGTTGAATTGTCAATTTTTCGTATAATTTATGCTGTATAAATTATAGAGTATAAGTTATACAGCATATATTACGCCGCATATTATATACCGCATAATTTATGGTGTCAGGATTTTATCTTGTCATATATCTCACTGATAGATCTTTCGCTTAGTTGACCATCAAATATGACCACCCGGTATTGTAAAGTTGTTGGTATATCTCTGCTGACAGTGATACTTTTTTCTCCCGGAAATACAGCATTTTGCATACTCCCATTCTTTCGAAGAATCCAACTATTGTTCATTGGATTATCCGGATGATTCATAATAATGAGTCCTGCACTTTTATCTTTATGACCAAGCGAACCTGAAATTCGAACCCATGGGCCGGCTATTAATTGACCATTGACGGGCGTCAACATTTCTTTTTCTGAGTAAAATTGAATATCCTCGGGCAACCGCATTCTTACAGAAAACCCTCCATATCCTTTTTCATCTTTAGAGCCACCAATCTTTAGATCAAATTCAAGCGCCTGAAGTGAAATGCTAATATCGACCACCCGATAATTTGCAACTCTTGGATAAATTCGTACATGAGTCTGCTCCAATAGAAATGGAACCTTTTGGTCTCCTTTCTTCCACAGAGGCGACTTCCATTTGGATTGCAAGAACAAAGACAAACTTGTATCTGCCTCATATTTAGTACCCAGGAGATCAACTTCCCATTCAAAGTCTTTGCATTCCCACATATCGCCGATGTGATGTTCACCGATTACTACCTGGTGCCATGCCCAGAATATTCCACGATGATGAATATGATCCGCTGGAAAGTCCTCGGTTAGTTCTGTCCCATCCAGTCCATAAAGAGGATGTATGTAATTAGCCCTTGATACCTTACCATTTAATGATTGCGTCTTTATATTGTAAAAAAGAACTTTATCCTCCCCCTCCTTAATCAGAATGCCTTCATCAGTTTTGTCAAAATTCACGTTTTGAGCTGAAAGGCAAAAAGTCATGAATAACAGGAAAAGATAAGATAAGTGAGTTGCCATATGTCTTGCAGTATTTTCAAACTGAAAGTACCATTTTTAATTCATCAGCCGGCCAATGAACTTCCGAAGAATGATAACCGATATTGATGATCTCCAACTTAAAAGCTTCACCTCGACTATTAATTGCAAGATGAAGCTTTACCTACTATTTATATGAGAGCAAAGTGACTAACTAACTCACTCATTTGTCGCCCCTAAATCTCTTAAATATTTAACTACGTTTGAATGCCCATTTTTTCGCGCCATTTGAAGGGGTGTTCGAAGTACAGAATTCAGGAAAGAACCTGACCTTGAAGATTTGTTGACATCAGCACCATTTTCAATAAGCACTTTCACAACACCCATATGACCATTTGCAGCTGCATTAATTAGCGGTGTTTCATCACCAGTTACCTCATAATTAACATCTGCTCCTTTTTCTATGAGATAAAGTACAATATTCATATCTCCATTCTTAGCTGCCATAATTAAAGGATTCCCATCTCCCTCAACACCTTTATTGACATCAGCACCTTTCTGAATAAGACTTTTGACCACACCCAGATTCCTGTTTTTTACCGCAATAATCAGGGGACTACCATCACCTCTATATACTTCATTGACATTTGCACCTTTAGCAACGAGCAGATCGACCAACTCATCATCACCTGATTGAGCTGCTAACATCATCGGATATCCATCACTTCTTGTACCAAGCTTGGGATTCGCTCCCTTATCTAAGAGCAGTTTTGCAATTGATAAATGCCCATTAGCGATAGACATGGTAAGAGGCGTCCCATCCCCATGAACTACGACATCAATATCTGCTCCTTCATCTATCAAATTTTTCGCCACATTATAATGACCTCGTCTGGCCGCAGCGATTAATGCTGTTCCATCTCCGCGAATTTTTTCATTTACTTTGGCACCTTTGGAGAGTAATGTATGGACAAGAATACTTGATCCGGAGGAAGAGGCAGCAAGCAATGGACTTTCATCTCCTCTCTCGTGATAATTTACGTTTGCACCAGCTATGATCAAAATGGAGGCTATTTTTTGATGTCCTTTTCGGGCGGCCATAACGAGGGGAGTACGTGGATCACTATCCTTGTCTGAACAATCAGGATCCGTTTGTTTTAAAAGTCTTTCTACATGTGCGATATCGTTGTCGCGAACTGCTTTGAGCAGCTGTGAACAAGAATTCTGTCCATACGCCAAGTGAATAGAGAAGGTTGTTAGAAGAGTGATAAGAATGTATTTCATGATGACAATTTATTAATAGAATGAATGAATATGGTCTTACTTTTCAAGTACATAGTCACAAATGTGCAATGAACAATTCATTAATATGCAACTAGGAGACGAATGAAGCTTTGGTGTCGATGTTTGTGTATTTAAAGAACATGAACTATGTTGGCATTACAAAACTCACCATTCGTTGGCTAAATCACCTAATAGATCGACTATCTCAGAGACAAAGAAAACTTCCAAATATTTTGAGTTTAATTCAAACTCAGACATGTCTGGACCATTTTCGCACTTCGAAAGCATTTTTAAATATCGCTGGTTGAACCATGTGTTATTTTGGATATTTATAGAAATTGTAACAGCGTATAACGGCAGTTTGTTTGGGGGGTCATTTACAACAAACCTATTCAACATACTGACTATTTTGCCAGCACAATTGATTGCTGCCTACACGTTAGTCTACTATCAAATTCCCAAGTGGTTATTTAGAGAAAAATGGATCAGGTTTTCATTTAGCTTTGTAATAATTGCGTTATGCACATCAGTGATGGCCCGGTTATCAGTCCTTTATATTGCCGAGCCATTAATTGGTCTGGAATATTCGGGAGAGTCGTTATGGCATATCATTTCTGATCCTCTTTATCTCATAAAAGTTTATTTTATCAGTGTCTACCTCCCCGCATTTGTTTTATTCTTAATTAAAATGACCATGGAGCGATTTGTGCAGCAAAATGATGTTGAAATTTTGGAAAAAGAAAAGCGAACGGCTGAATTGAATTTTCTCAAAGCTCAAATGAATCCGCACTTTTTATTTAATACGCTCAATAACATTTATGCCCTTTCCTCAAAAGGATCAAGTAATACACCAGATATGATTTTAAAACTTTCAGAGATTCTGGATTATACTCTTTATGAATGCAATGCAGCACGAGTTCCTGTACTACGCGAATGGACATTAATCGAAAATTATGCAGACCTGGAAGTGCTGAGATATGGAGATAGATTGGATTTATTATTAAGTCAAAAGATTGATAACGAGGAAGCATTAATTGCTCCCTTAATACTCATTTCAATAGTTGAAAACGCATTTAAATACAGCCTTGGAAGACATGATAAAGTACCTTCAGTGCGTATCATTTTGACTCTAAAAGAGGGTCGATTAGACCTTGAAGTCGTAAATAGCAAAAATGATAAAAATTACGAAAAGAAGAAAAATAAAAATCACGGCATTGGGATCAATAATTTAAGACGCCAATTGAAACTTCAATACCCGAATGGACACAATATTAGAATTGATGACGGCCAGGATTATTATAAAGTTAACCTAAATATTCAACTGTGAATACACCAAAAAAATGCCTCGTAATCGATGATGAACCGCTCGCAATTGAAATTATAAAAGGGTATATAGATAGAATACCACAATTAGAATTTGTTCAGGATTGCACTGATGCGATGGAAGCATTTAAGTATCTAAGCGATCATGATATTGATCTTCTTTTTTTGGATATTGAAATGCCGGAAATAAGTGGCATTGATTTTATAAAAAATATTCCCTCTTGCCCTCCGGTAATCTTGACAACGGCGTATCGTGAATATGCGATAGAGAGTTATGAATTGGCTGTAGTAGATTATCTGTTGAAACCAATATCATTTAATCGTTTTTTTAAGGCTATCACAAAATTTTTAGACTTAAATTCGGTAAAGGCGGGCGTATCTTCTGAGCCTAAATCTGTCAATCAAGAGAAAAGCTACATGTATGTTTATGCAGACCGAAAAAATGTGAAAGTCGACCTGGATGAAATCTTATATATCGAAAGCATCAAAGATTATATCCGAATTCATATGACCCATCAAAATATTATAGCTAAAGACACCATTACTCGATATGAGCATATACTTCCACATGCTTTTTTAAGAATTCATCGCTCCTACATTGTTAACACATCGAAAATCACAGCATTTACCCAGCAAGATATTGAGATCGGACCCAAGCAACTTCCGATCGGCGTTAGCTACAAAAGACAGGTTATCGATCGACTGAAATCTTAAATTCTGATTTTTGGTCAAAAATATTTGTCAGCCAAAAATGCACTAGTTGCTTTAAATCCATTTTTAGAGGTCATTAATGAAAATTAAAAAATCTTTTTGCTTGATCCTTAATATGTACTTTTGTACCGCACTTTACTCTATCGCTCCGATACAGATCGGGGAGGAAAGTCCGGACAACGCAGAGCGTCGTACCACTTAAAAGGTGGGATTTTGGCTATTATGGCCAGAAGACAGATAGTGTCACAGAAAACTATACTTCCTTGGAGAGGGGTCAGGATTTTCCTGTTCTGTATTCAAGGTAAAGGTGAAAACGAGGTGTAAGAGACCCCGATAGGATTGAGTAATTAATCTTATGGATAAACCTTGCGAGTTGCAATGTCACGTATATTCTGAATCCATATGGAGTAGCCTTGCTCGGGCGAGTCAGAAGGGGTAGGCAGCTTAGATAAATGATAGAGGTTCTCTTGACTTCGGTTAGGGGATTACAGAATCCGGCTTATTAAGTGCATTTTTTTTGTAGATGCTGAACGGAGTAGGTACTTTGAACTGATAGATAGAAAGTGAGCTTAAATTAGCGAGCTGACTTAACATAGAGTTCTGAACATAGGTAGGAAGGGGAGTATCATTGGAATGATACAATATTTGTGCAATTAAATATAAATTTTCAATAGTCCATTAAAAATTGAACAAATATAAAGTCATGTTCAATTTTTTATGAAAAAAAACTTACAATCTGTTCACTTGAACGTCGAATTTAATCTTCCTCTTCAAAAAATCCACTCTTGCAAGCTTTTTTCATGAGCCCTGCAACATTCTTAACATTAAACTTATTGAAGAGCGCTTTACGGTGAACCTCTACTGTACCTACTGCTAAACCAAGATTTTTAGCAATTTCTTCAGTAGTATATTCATTAGAAATTAGTAGCAACACCTCATGCTGCCGGGGAGTCAAATAAATCATATAGGTACGAAACAAAATTATTTGTAAATATATATTTACTTATTTGTAATAAGAAGTCTAAAAATTAAAAAGTCATTCAACACTTTTGATATTAGACGGAAGAATTAATTGTAAGTCACTTTCAAAGTTACTTTTGAATTGCTCAAAACCAGAAGTTGCAGGTCCTGAAAATCCTGTATGAACTTTTAGGACTTGATTATTTTCATTTACAAATAATAGTGTCGGATATGATATAATCTTATCAATAAATCCCAGATTTTCTGTAGCCTCAGCTTTGTCATAATAACCAGCAAGGAGAATCTCATATGGGATTTTTAATTGTTCTTTGTAATTTTTTATAATTTTCATTGATTGTCCTGAATCACGATATTTTTCAAATGCCAAAGCAATGATTGATATATCTTCTGCTGGATTATTTTTAAAATATTCCAAAAGGAATCGGGATTCATCAAGACAATTAGGACACCATGTTCCCATGATCGTTACGAGTTTTGCCTTGCCTTCATATTGGGCATCATTCAGGGAGATTAACTTTCCTTCCGTATTTGGCAATTGAAAATCAATTATATTACCCTCAGTCGTAATTTGTGAGAGGTGATATGCATCTGTCAATGCTGCAAGCTCATTTCTCGAGGCTATCC
>JAJCYJ010000930.1 GCA_029262975.1 Saprospiraceae bacterium | reverse complement strand
TTAGGTGATGTCATCTTGATGAAGTTATTCCCTAAGACACAACATAGTATAACCACTCAATGGTCTGGATCTCATGAATAGCTTTCTCAAGGACCGGAGCTTGACTATGGCCATTGCCTATTTGGTGATTTTGGCTGTTATTGGTCTGTTCTCTAATGTCATCGCGACAAATAACGGACTGATTCCATTTGGACCAGAGCAGATATTAGCATCGGATAAGACTTATGAGAGTCCTGGTTCTGTAGTACTTGATGACCATGGATCAGAGTTGACTCATTATTTTGGTACAGATCAGATTGGGCGGGATGTGGCATCCAGATTAGTCCATGGGATTCCGATGGCATACATGGTAGGCATATTCAGTTCAGTTCTTTCATTATTTATAGCCCTCATATTGGGTGGTTTATCAGGTTTTATTGGCGATAAAGAGCAGCGTATCAATTTGTACCAGATAATATGGATTATGGTCGGTGTAGTTATCACTCATCATTTTGCATCAGAGTTTTCATATATGGAAGACGACCGTGGTGTTTATGCTTCTTCTATATCGATTTATTCGTTCTTCTTATTATTAGGCTTTTTGATTATGGCCGTAATTTTCAGATGGTTGGGAAGCATGGTAGCGAGATCATTTTGGGTGCCTTGGGATACAATGGTTGTTAAGCTGATAGAAGTTTTTCGTTCTATTCCAAGATTGTTTTTTCTGCTGGCCATTTTCGCTGCGATAACCAAGCCTTCGGTCTTATCAGTGATTCTTGTGATCGGTATAATTAGGTGGCCGGCGCTTACTCGATTGATTCGAGCAGAAATAATGAAGATAAAGCAGGATGATTTTGTTAGAAGTGCACTCATATTAGGCCTTTCTAATTTTCGAATTCTCTTTCGACATATAGCTCCGAATATTTATAAGCCAATTATTGTACTTACAGCATTTAATATGGGAAGTGCTATACTTATAGAAGCGACACTTTCTTTCTTGCAGATCGGATTACCTCTGGGATCTGTAAGTTGGGGTGCAATGTTAGGTGACGCCCGCAGCTATATACCTGCATGGTGGATGGCCGTAGGCCCGGGTTTATTGATATTTAGCCTCATTTTAGCCTTTAATGTAGTTGGAGAGAGGTTGTCCTACCATTTCAAAGTAAATCATCGGGATATTTAGAGAAGTTTATAATTAGCAGGATAATTAAAGCCAAAATTTATTCTGTCTATCAATATTTAATAATATTTTATTATTATCTTAATAATACCATTATTGTCTAATAATGTGTTTATTGTATATTTATACTCAAATGCCCATGAACTAAGAGTTTTCCCGAATAATTTAAATATTCTTGTATGTGTAATTATGTATACATACCTTTGATCCTTTAATTACTTTTTAATAACTAAAATATATAACATGAATAAAGGAGATCTAATTGATGCTGTAGCAGAGGCGGTAGGAATTACTAAAGGCGATGCAACTACGGCTGTTAATACTGTCTTCGGTTCAATTGAAGGATGCCTCCAGGATGGAGATAAGGCTTCATTCGTAGGATTTGGAACTTTCTCAGTATCTCACAGACCTGCGAGAGATGGGAGAAATCCGGCTACGGGAAAGACCATAAAGATTGCTGCCAAGAATGCAGTTAAATTTAAGGCAGGAAAATCTCTTGTTGATGCGATGAACTAATCATCCATTTTAAGATTGATAAAAAGGTAATCCGATAATTTTTGGATTACCTTTTTTTATGCTCCAAAACGTCTGGGACATCGGTTAAAACATACCTTTGCGCACACTAAACATAGATACATGAAATTTGGTACTAAAGTGATCCATGCCGGGATAAAACCCGACCCATCTACAGGCGCCATTATGACGCCTATATATCAGACTTCTACCTATGTGCAGGAAGCACCTGGTAAACACAAGGGATATGAATATGCTCGTACTCAAAACCCGACAAGGTCAGTACTGGAAGAAAACCTGGCCGCACTCGAAAACGGTAAATACGGTCTTTGCTATGCCAGCGGCCTTGCGGCAATGGATGCTATCCTTAAATTATTTGCCCCGGGAGATGAAATCATATGTACCAATGATATTTATGGAGGCTCTTATAGATTGTTAACTAAAATATTTAGTGTTTTTGGACTAAAAGGTGTTTTTGTTGATATGACTAACGCCAGTGATTTAAGTGAGGCTATTACGTCACATACCAAAATGATTTGGATTGAAACTCCCACTAACCCGATGTTGAGTATTGTGGATATTGAAAGCGTCTGCGAAATAGCCAGTAAACAAGATATTTTAGTCTGTGTAGATAATACTTTCTGTTCTCCATTCCTACAGAATCCTCTGGACCTTGGAGCCGATCTTGTTACACATAGTGCTACTAAATATATCAACGGTCATTCAGACGTGATCCATGGATGTATTATTACCAATAATGAAGTGCTCGATGAAAAACTGAGATTTCTTCAAAATGCTGCAGGTGCGGTGCCGGGACCAATGGATTGTTTTCTTGTTCTTCGAGGTATTAAAACATTGCACCTCAGAGTGGAACGATCCTGTCAAAATGCTCAAAAAATAGCTGAATTCTTACGTGATCATCCAGCCGTTTCTAAAGTATATTATCCTGGATTTGAAGATCATCCTAATCATAGTATCGCGAAAAAGCAAATGTCAATGTTTGGAGGTATGGTAAGTTTTGATCTTGTCTCCAATTCTTATGAAATGGCAGAAAAGATATTAAGCGGGACCAAATTATTTTCACTGGCAGAATCTCTTGGTGGTGTTGAATCGCTAATTGGACATCCAGCCAGTATGACACATGCCTCAATACCGAAAGAAGAACGTGAGAAAGTAGGACTTACAGATTCTTTAATAAGACTGAGTGTAGGCGTTGAAGATGTGGATGATTTACTCCAGGATCTCGACAAAGCCCTCAAGCTGGTTAGTTAGAAATAAAAGAGCTTTCCTACAGACTTAAGGCATCAATGTCATTTTTCACAGGGGCAAGAGATTGGAGATAGGACCAAATAGCTGATATCTCGTCATCTTTCAGATTAGGATAAGGAGTCATTGGAAGTCGAATTACAGTCCCATCTGGTTTTACACCGGTCTTCATCATTTGTATAAATTCTACTTCTGTCCACGTCCCCAATCCAGTTTCAGAATCAGGTGTCAGGTTAGCAGAATGAATTATCTGACCATCTTGCAGCATGGGATTTCCACCGGTAAAAAAACCTGGGGTCTGATGTGGAATCATAAAATTTTGAGTTTGAAACTGCGGACTATGACAACCAAAACAGTCGATTTTAGCCGTTGCAAGATATTGGCCAAATTGGACCTTGTCAGATGTAGAAACTTCTGAAATTGGTGCGCCCTCATATGGTAATGGTTTTATTACAAATTGAAGCAAAGCTTTAGATAAAAAGGATAATTGAGAAGATGGTTGAACTTTATCAGAAGGTTCAAGTTCAGGCATATCAGAACCAAGATAGGCTATAAGATCATTCATGTCACGATCAGAAAGAAGAGGAAATTTAGGCATCCATGGAGGAGCAAACGAACCATCTTTTTTGATTCCTGTTCGAAGCAAATACGATAGCTCTCCTGCAGTGTACTTTCCTATACCATATTCCGGGTGACGTGTGATATTTGGC
>JAJCYJ010000929.1 GCA_029262975.1 Saprospiraceae bacterium | reverse complement strand
TGAAAACTTCAGAAGCGGAAATTTCAATACCGGCTTTATGAATACTTTCAAATTAGATTAAGAGGGACGGCTTATGTCTCCATTTTTTCGACTTCTTGGATCCGTAAAGAATTATAAGACATATACTTGTCTTGGTATTCTTTTTCATTTGTTGACAGCAATTCTCACAGTCGTCAGCATTCCACTTATTATTCCTTTTTTTCAGATTTTGTTTGGTATCAGTCCAAGTGATTATGAGCCTCCACAGAGTATATGGGAATTAGAAGAAGCATTAAACTATGGGTTTTCCCGATTAATAGCCATAAGTGATCACTTCATCGCCCTTCAGGTAGTATGTCTCGTCGTCATTGTTATCTATTTTCTGAAAAACGTATCGCGCTTTTTAGTTAGCTATTTTATGATTTTTGTAAGAAATGGTATTCTTCGTGACTTGCGGGCTTCCATTTGGCAGGGCTTCGAGTCATTGAGTTTAGAACAACGTAATCACATGCGTCAGGGTTATCTTATGTCTCTGATTACCAATGATTTATCCGAAGTGGATCATGGTATTCTGAAAGTATTTGAGATGTTGTTCAAGACACCTTTGATCATTATTGGTAGTTTGGGATTTATGATATGGCTCAATCTGACCTTAACTTTGATCGCATTCGCCCTGATACTATTTACCTTGATTATTATAGGAGGGATAAGTCACATTTTAAAGAGCCAGTCTTCAAAAGCTCAAGCTGCACTTTCTGTAATAAATGTATTAGTTGATCAATATCTTTCTGCGACTAAATTGATTAGAATTCATCATGCAGGAGGATTTTTTCGTCAAAAGTTCAATGATGAAAATGAGTCTTATTTCAGACTCTCTAATAAGATATTGAGAAGGAGAGATCTTGCATCTCCTTTGGCTGAATTCCTTGGTGTTGTAACGATTGTTATTCTTCTTTTTTGTGGGACCCACGAAGTCTTCGCCGGCACAATGGAACCTGCGACCTTTTTTGCATTCATTTTTGCTTTCTACAATATTATCGACCCTGCCAAGAGCTTTTCAAGAGAATTTGCTAATATTCAAAAAGGAATGGCGGCACTAGAACGGATCGAGGACTTTAAGAAAAATTTGGTGCCCGCTGATACTTCGGGGTTAGGAATACTAAAGCCCATATTTGAAGATAGCATTGTTTTTAAGGGCGTCTCTTTCGGTTATAAGGATAATCAGACATTATTAACTGACCTGAATATTACGGTGCGTCGAGGAGACCGAATAGGAATCGTCGGAAATAGCGGTGTGGGCAAGACAACCATTCTTGATCTATTGCTCGGTTTTTATACACCGGTTACTGGAAATATTCTCCTTGATGGAGTTGAGATAAAATCTTTTGATGAAGTGGCCTACCGATCTATGTTTGGATTAGTGACACAGCATCCAGTACTTTTTCATGGTACTGTTAGGGAGAACATAGTCCTCGACAGGGTCGAAGATGAAGATCGACTTTATGAGGTTTTAAGACTTGTAGGACTTGATCAAGGATTTATTGAGAAGAAGGTTGGAGATCAGTTGGCAATGATTAGTGGAGGAGAAGCTCAAAGGGTTAGTTTAGCCCGTGTACTCTATAGAGCTCCTGAATTCTTTCTACTGGATGAGCCTACGTCACAATTGGATACTGCCTCTGTAAGAGATCTTGTCGATACTATAATGAACATTACATCTGGCCATACTGTCATCATGATAACTCATCAAGTGAAGCTTCTGAAGGATATGAATAACATAATAGTGGTGGACAACGGTAAAATAGTAGATCAAGGACAATATCAATCGTTAAGTTCCCGTAATGACTTTTTTAAAGAATTGGTCGATGGCTGATCTTATTACAGAATGTGGATTAAACTAATCTTAACTAACTGAAGGTTGATCCAGAATCTTCTATTTTTGTCACTTGGAAATGAAGCAAAATTTATTATTCATTTTATTATTAGGTTTCTATGGGCTATCAGGTCAGGTAGGACCGTGCAGTTTAGAAGGAGGGTCAGGAGAACTGGACATTCATTTGCGTGTCGACAATCTGCCTGGGGCTTATAACCTTGGAAAGGCCGGTGACAATAATATGTGGCTCTTTGGCTCCTTACAATCACCCGGATCAAACACTTTTAAATATTCAAAGGCTGCCAAAGGCCGGTATTCATCTTATTTTAATGAGGCAGAGATGGTGCTTCGTGAACCGAGGGGGAAAGAGATATTTTTCATGAATCGAAATGGCAAATGGTACGAACTGGGTTTTGTCATTATTAAAGAGAATTCCATAGAACCAGAAGTTGTTAAATATGACGTACCGATCAATGCGTGTACTCCGACGGACCAGAATAGTATGAGCATATACCAATCAAGATGGGTGCAGAATGGCAAGGAAATAATAAGAAATTATCAAGATATTAAAGATGCTTCTGGTGTTCTATATCTTTCGGATGGCGTATATGACGCCCACAGAATTAAAAGAGAAATAGGTGTTGTATCAGATGGTAAAACTGAAAACCTGAAGAGTTACATATTCGTAGATCAGTTAACACATGAGTTTTTAATGGAGATAAAAGTTGATGAAGAAGATAATCCTCTGCAAATTGTCTATAAATCGCAGAATCCAAACCCATCCAAATTTGAAAATTCTATAACAAACCAGTTTCTATTATATCCTGATGTGGGCTATGGAGATGTAAG
>JAJCYJ010000928.1 GCA_029262975.1 Saprospiraceae bacterium | reverse complement strand
CCTGACGGCTCCCTCTATGTGGTAGATTGGCACAATGTACTGATTGGTCATATGCAACACAATGCAAGAGACCCTTTCAGGGATCATGTTCATGGCCGCATTTTTCGGATTACTTATCCTTCGCGTCCATTGGTGACACCTGCGAAAATTGTAGATGCAACAATTGGTGAATTATTGGACAATTTAAAATTGCCTGAATACCGGACTCGCTATCGAACGCGCAGAGAACTTAGGGCAAGGGATAAGGACGAAGTATTGCACATTCTATCCGGGTGGATCAAAGCACTTGATCCCGGTGATTTACGATATGAACACAACCTGGTTGAAGCTTTATGGGTAAGTTGGGGACTAAATCAAGTAGATCAGGATTTAGTCGAAAGCTTATTGGACGCAAAAGATTTCCGGGCGCGGGCTGCTGCTGCCAGAGTCCTTAGGTATACAGGACATCAAATTGAAAAACAGGCCGAACTCTTAGAGCAGGCAGCTGCCGATGAACATGGCAGAGTCAGGTTGGAGGCAATAGTAGCTGCATCGTGGTTAGAACCAGAGGAGGGTATGCCGATTCTTGCTATTGCTGGGCAGCATCCCATGGATGAATGGATTACGCATGCCCACCAAACTGCAGTCGCTCATATAAATGGAGAAATCCTGAACCAAACGAAAAAAGTTGAAGTTGTGGCTAATCATCTTGCAGGTGACGATATGAAATTATTCAGATTGGGAGAGGAAATATACGAACGGGATGGCTATTGTGGTACTTGTCATCAACCTGATGGTAAGGGATTGACGGCTTCTGGATTTCCGCCATTGGCCAATACAAAATGGGTGCTCGGAAATGAAGAGCGGCTGATTAAAATTACATTGAAGGGCTTGTTTGGTCCTATTACAGTCCTTGATAAAGAATATCCGGGCATGGTGCCCATGACGCCTTATGAAGGACTACTCAATGATGAAGAGATTGCTGGAGTCCTTACATATATTAGAAATCATTTTGGTAATAAGGCTTCTGTAATATCACCGGGAACAGTCAAAAAAGTCAGAATGAGTATAGACCCTGATCAAGGATTTTATAATCCCGAGAAGTTGCTAAAAGAGTATCCACATAATGCGGAATTATAGACGTTCCAAAATTATATTATTCTAATTGTGCACTTTCTTCAAAAGGATAAATAGTTAAAATGAAATTGTCTTGACATTGAATAATAAAAATAAACAATCGTTATGAAGCTTCTGTTCTGCATATTGATATCAATGTTGGGCTATACACATATAATAGCACAGGATATACCTTTGCCCGAACATCCGAATCCAATATTAAAAAGATCTAATTGGCAAAACCTCAATGGATATTGGGACTTTCAATTTGATGATAAAGATAGGGGTGTTGACGAAAATTGGTTTTTAAAAAACACTTCATTTAATCAAAAAATATTGGTGCCATTTCCCTGGGGCTCAAAATTATCCGAGATTGAAGATGATGCAGATATTGGATGGTACAAGAAAAAGATACGCGTATCATCAGATTGGGCCGGTAAGAGGACTTTTCTAATTATCGGTGCTTCAGACTGGGAAACACAAGTTTGGCTCGATGGCAAATATTTAGGTAATCACCAGGGAGGATATGTGCCTTTTGAATTTGAAATAACGAATCATATTACTTTTGACAAGGATCATGTATTGACGATACGTGTCGATGATAAACGCAGAGACTTTACATTGTATGGCAAACAAGGATATGGTAATGCACGAGGCATATGGCAGACATTGTACCTGGAAGCACGAGGAGAGGAGTACCTTGAAAATATTCATGTATCCCCGGATATTGATAACCAGCAAATTAAAGTAACCGGTTATTTGCCAGAGCCGGCAAAAGAGGATCTTAATGCGGAAATTGAAATTCAGACAACTGACGGAATAATATCTGGAAATATAACTTTCAAAAAAGGCCAGGCGAAAGCAAGTACAACTATAGCTATTCCAAATCCCAATCTATGGACATTAGATGATCCTCACCTTTATGATATCAGGGCAAAATTCAAAGATGATATCCTGGATAGTTATTTTGGTATGAGGAAGATAAGTGTTGAAAAACTACCTGGCACAGATTACCCTTATATTGCTTTAAATAATAAACCGATCTACCTTCAGTTAGCCCTTGATCAATCCTATCACCCGGATGGCTTTTATACATTTCCGAGTGAAAAATTTATAATTGAAGAAATCTACCGAAGCAAGTCGATAGGTTTGAATGGGATCAGGACACATATTAAAGTTGAAATTCCTCGGAAACTATACTGGGCTGATAAATTGGGTCTTTTGGTGATGGAGGATCTTCCGAATAGCTGGGGAGATCCTGAGGAGCACATGCAGGAAGAGTCCACTTATACATTGAGAGAAATGATCAAACGAGATTATAATCATCCTTCTATTTTCTCCTGGGTTGTATTCAATGAAACCTGGGGTCTTTTTACAACTACTCCTGAAGGAAGAAAATACTTGCCGGAGACGCAGCAGTGGGTGGCTTCCATGTATCATCTTGCCAAATCATTAGACCCTACGAGGTTGATTGAAGACAATTCTATTTGTTGTGGTCGGGGACATACGGTGACTGATATTAACTCATGGCATGTATACCTTCCAGGGTACGAATGGGAGGGCTATTTAAAAGACTTGAATGACAAAACTTTTATAGGGAGCACGCATAATTATGAAGACGGATTTATGCAGGGACCAGAACCCAATATAAACTCTGAATGCGGTAATGTATGGGGATATGATGGTAGTGCCGGAGATGTAGACTGGAGTTGGGACTATCATCGGATGATAAATACTTTTAGAAAATATCCTAAGATTGGAGGCTGGCTTTATACCGAGCATCACGATGTTGTTAATGAGTGGAATGGATATTGGAGATTTGACAGATCTCTGAAGGAAACCGGCCTTGGATCCATTGTCCCTGATATGACACTTAATGATTTACACAGTGATATTTATATTACTACCGGACAGGATATCAGTTACGAAGTTAAAGGTCGTGATGAGATCAACATTCCACTTTTTCTTTCAATCATGACGGACAGAGAAATTTCCGGTGAATTGCAATTAGCATTTGAATTGTCATTGACTAATTATATAGGAGAGACTGAAAAAAATGTAATTAGCGGCGTACGAAAGATTACTTATTCGCCATGGGCCCAATTAGAATTAGCTCCTTTAACTATAAAAGTGCCCGATACAAAAGGCCTGGGTGTTCTTCGGTTGATCCTGAAGACTGCTGACGGAGAAATCGTGCATCGTAATTTTGTACATCTGGTTATAACAGATGGGTCAGATCTTCCTGAGACTAAAAGTTTTAGTACACCTTCCGGGGAATATTCTGATGCCTTATGGACAGACAAGACCTGGAATGTTTTTGAGGGTAAAAAGGTAAACGGAGCCGGTAAGGGATATTTTGAATATATAATAAAGGTGCCAAAAGGTGAGCGATACAGAAAAGCTAAAGAAGCCTATATTATCCTGGAGGCATCTGCTAAAGAATTATTTGTAAAAGACCAGGAGGAGTATCAGAAGGATCAGGATTTTATGAAAGGATCGAGGGTAGCCCCGAGTAGCAATCCAAATTCATATCCGATGACTGATGAAACGTTATTTCCGTCCAAAATAAAGGTGTACGTGAATGACAGAGAACAAGGTGAAATGACACTTGCTGATGACCCGGCTGACCACAGGGGTGTCCTGTCCTGGCATGCCCAATTACAGGATCGCAAATTAAGAGAAGCTGGTTCCTATGGGTATAAGGTTAAAATAGAATTGAATAAAAGAACTATTCGGGCCATTGAAAAAAATGGTGAGGTAAAAGTAAGATTAGAAACTGTGGGGAATGGTGGAATTGCAATTTATGGAAAGGATTTTGGACAATATCCATTTGATCCTACGATTGTATTTAAATTTTAACCTTTATTATAAATGAAAAAGAGTGCGCTTCAATTTTTACCTTTTTTTTTACCCTTATTATTTTTTAGTTGTACAAAAAATACTGAGCACCTTGACAAGTCACGGCCTAATGTAATACTTATCATGACCGATGACCAGGGCTACGGAGACCTTGCATGTCATGGCAATCCATTTATCAAAACACCGAATCTAGACGCACTTTATGGAGAGAGTCTGCGATTAACTAATTTTCATGTAGGGACAACTTGTTCTCCCACGCGGGCCGCTTTGATGACAGGTCTAAATTGTAATCGGGTAGGGGTATGGCATACAATTGCCGGCAGATCCCAATTAAGTTCAGACTATAAAACAATGGCCCAAGTATTTGCGGACAGTGATTATGAGACGGGGATGTTTGGCAAGTGGCATTTGGGAGACAGCTATCCATTTCGTCCACATGACAGGGGGTTTGCAGAAGCCTTTTACCATGGCGGTGGCGGTGTGTGGCAGGGACCTGATTATTGGGATAACGATTATTTTGATGACACTTATTTCCGCAATGGTATACCAGAAAAGACTTCCGGCTATTGTACAGATGTATGGTTTGATGCGACGATGGATTTTATCGAGCAAAACCAGGACAAGCCATTTTTTACATACCTGGCAACCAATGCTCCTCATGGCCCATTTCATGTAGATTCAAGTTACATAGAACCATACATGAAATACGATGACATCAATCCTAATTTCTATGGTATGATTACAAATATTGATGACAATATGGGTCGTCTTTTGAAAAAGTTGGATGACTTAAATCTATCGGATAATACGATACTCATTTTTATGACTGACAATGGTACGGCGAGGGGAGCAAGTTTTGATCAACAGGGATTTCTGACCAAAGGATATAATGCCAATATGCGGGGACAAAAAGGGAGCATGTACGAAGGGGGCCACAGGGTGCCTTTCTTTATTCGATGGCCTGAAGGTGGTATCAATCAAGCGAATGATGTAGATGTATTAACGGCTCATGTGGACATTTTACCTACCCTAATTGATCTATTGGGCTTGAATACGCCTGAATCTACAGATTTCGATGGAGAGAGTATCGCTTCGATAATTAAAGGAGATACTCCTGAGGATAAATGGAAGAATCGAGTTCTTATCACAGATACACAAAGACAGGAATACCCTGAGAAATGGAAAATGTCTGCTACCATGATGGATCAATGGCGATTGATTAATGGGGATGAACTTTTCAATATTTCCGACGACCCTGAGCAGCGAAATGATATAGCAAATTTACATCCTGATATTGTCAAGCAACTAAGAGCAGACTATGAGGAATGGTGGAAGGAGTTAAGCCCTGAATTTGGAAAATTCACCCGTGCCGAATTAGGATCTGAAAATGATGAGACGGTAGTTTTATACGCACATGACTGGCATGAAGCTGAAAACAATCTGGGAGCGCCAAACCTTTCGGGCAACGGATCTCACATGACTCCCTGGAACCATACTCATATCAGGAATGGACAGCTTATAAATGGATATTGGAGTGTGCAAGTTTTGAAAGAAGGTACTTACACATTTGAATTACGTCGATGGCCCAGAGAATTAGATAAAGAGATAACTGCAGGAATCCCTATGAAAGATGCTGTTCCGGGAGGCAGCCCGATGCCAGAAGGTAAGGCTTTAAAGCTCAATCGTGCAAGAATTCAAGTGGGAGACGCACAGGATGAGATTATATTAAAAGCCGGGGATAAGTTGGCGCAATTTCATCTTGATCTAAAACCGGGAATGAATGAAGTTAAAACTTGGTTTGAAGGCGATAATGATATTCGATTAGGCGCTTATTATGTCTATATAGACTATCAGTCAAAATAATCACTCGTTGAATTTTGGGATAATCTAATGATTATAAAAAATATATAAATATGGTACCTGACCATTCATATTTGGGTGGAGAATTTATGGTGATTTCTAATTTATTATCGTGTTTTTTATTTAGTAGAATGGATGTTAATCAATCGTTTGATAATGAAATAAGTCATAGCATTTAAAAGAAATAATCTGATCGGCGTAAATTGAATACTACACATTTTTTAAATTTATGATTATGAATTATAAAATCCTGGATCAATTCAAATTAGAAGGACAGACCGCTCTGATATTCGGTGGAAACCGGGGCTTGGGTCTTGAAATGGCCAAGGCATTGGCTGAAGCAGGAGCTAAAATATCTATTGCAGCTCGTGATCAATCGAGAAATGCTTCTGCATGTGACTTAATTGACGAGTTATATGGTCGGGAATGTATGCACACAGTATGTGACGTGTTGGGTTTGGATCAAATCAAACAAACTGTAAACAGGACTTTTGAGAAATTTGGATCTATTGATATTTTAATTAACTCGGCGGGCATAAACATACGTGGAACTATAGAAGAATTATCGCATGAAGAGTTTAATCGTGTTATGTCTGTCAATGTAACAGGATCATGGAGTGCTTGCAAAGAAGTTGTACCAATAATGAAAAAGCAACAATATGGGAGAATCCTAAATGTTTCTTCGATTATGGGTGTAACTTCTATCGCTGACAGAACACCTTACGCAACCAGTAAAGGCGCAGTTTTGCAATTGACAAGATCACTGGCTATAGAATTAGCGAAAGAAAAGATAACGGTTAATTCCATCCTGCCAGGTCCTTTTGCGACTGAGATGAATTTATCTCTGACTAATGATCCCGAGAAATATGCTGCCTTTTTAGAAAGATTGCCAATGGGCAGATGGGGAGAATTACATGAGATTGGAGGGCTTGCTCTTTATTTATGTGCACCGGCATCAAGTTTCGTGACGGGTGCAGATTTTCTTATTGACGGAGGCTGGGTGGCCATCTGAATGTTTGATCTGACTTACATTGTCGGGTATTCTTTTTGTTCTTTTAGTGCATGCCCAGATATCGTCAAATCTCAAATAGCACATGTCCCGAATAATAAAAAGAATATGATTAAACTATTTTTTAAGCGATTCAGATTTCAAGTTATTTAATTAACGGGTTTAGCGGTTGTCAAATAGTTTTGTAATCAACTATTTTCAGGAATCTGTGAATTTTTTATTTATTAGTGGAGTTCATAGCTCTGAAGGAGCGTTTATTTATCAGCCAGGGATGTAAATCCCTGGTTTGGAATTAAAGTTTTGTTTAGAATTGGCATTATTTTTTATAAAAATCCTGCCAAAGGCAGGCGGGTATGACAATTCTAATTAATGTAATATGACTTATTCACTCAACGGGTTAATTAGTCACCTAAATAAATCTATTGGAAAAAGTACTGATAAATATATAAGACTAAATTTTATATCTTAACCCTAATAGAATATTAAACTTGAAAAATCTATATTTCAGGTAACTTTTGGAAATTTTAATTATGAATAGTAAGAATACACTATTATTATTTCTTTGCTTTATATCTGGCGTCACTTATGGTCAGGATTTAGTCCTTCCATTGTGGCCGGAAGGAATTCCATGTTCCAATGAGCATGAAATGGTGACGAAAGATCAAGGTCCGGGCAGGGGACTTTTTCTTAGTAAGGTGCATACACCTGACATAGCAGTTTATAAACCTGAACGTCCTAATGGTACTGCCGTTCTCATTTGTCCAGGCGGGGGGTATGCTGTTTTAGCGTATGATTGGGAAGGAACAGAATTTGCAAAATGGTTTAATGCTCTGGGTATTACAGCCGTTGTTTTAAAATATCGACTACCTCACTGGGAAAGTGAAGAATGCCGTGATAAGGTAGCACTACCGGATGCCCAGCAAGCCATGAGACTCATACGTCAACATGCCTCGGAATGGAATGTCAATCCTCAAAAGGTTGGCGTAATGGGATTCTCCGCAGGAGGACATCTCGCTTCCACTTTATCTACTCATTATGATCTCGGAGATCAAAGCTCTAGTGGGTCATTAGCATCTATCTCCTGCAAACCGGATTTTTCAATCCTCGTCTATCCAGTGATATCCATGGATCCGGGAGTAACCCACAATGGGTCAAGGAATAATCTGATTGGAAAGAATCCATCCCAGGAAATGCTAGATTACTTTTCCAACGATCTACAAGTCAATCAGGATACACCACCAACCTTATTGATTCATGCTTCTGATGATAAAGGGGTGCCTGTGGAAAACAGTATTCGTTACTATCAAAATCTTATTAAGAATAATGTGCCTGCGTCTATGCATATCTATGAAACCGGGGGACATGGTTTTGCTATGGCCAAAGGTAAAGAAGGTGCAGTTTCCAAATGGCTGACAGATTGTAAAAATTGGTTGATAGAAAGAGGATTGTTGTAAGGTTGTAAGTCTCCGGACATAGACATACATGTTAAATTAGAACCTATGAAAATTTACTGTGCTATAAAACTCAATGATCGTGAGAAGGATTATCTGAAGAAGGAATTGGGTACAACTCCGGTGACATTCAGAGATGAATTACCTAAAGAAGAAAGAAAGGATCATTTTTTGCAGTCGCACGTATGCTTTGGAAATGTAAAACCTGAGTGGCTGAATGAAACAACTTCTCTCAAATGGATACAATTACAATCAATTGGATTTGGGATCTATCAGAATGTTCAACCTGTCACTGATTTTTCTATGACTCATCTTAAAAATTTCTTTGATATACCTGTAGCAGAAACTGCACTTGCGGGTATAATGGCACTTAATCGAGGAATTGATCAATTAGTAATTGATAAAGAACAAATAGTTTGGGAAGGATATGCTTTGAGACCTCATCTTTCATTATTACAAGGTAAAAGTGTTCTTATTCTTGGTGGGGGAGGCATAGGCCAACAGCTGAAAAAGCTTTTAAGCGCTTTTGACGCGCAGGTTACTTTCTATGGCAGGCGCACTGTAAATTCAGATATCCAGAAGCTCGAAGATCTGGACGAAGCCCTTACAAAAACTGATATTGTTATCAACAGTCTTCCCGGAACAGATCAGACCGTTAATTTATTCGATAAGCGCAGACTTTCATTATTAAAAAGTGATGCTATTTTTGTCAATGTAGGACGGGGTTCTGCAGTCGATGAAAATGCCCTTGCCACCTTGTTATTAGAAAAAAAAATCAAAGGAGCAGTGTTGGATGTGACGCGAATAGAACCATTGCCGGCTGATCATATATTATATCAATGTCCCAATACCCTGCTCACCCAACATACGGCCGGAGGGTATAAAGATGAAATTCTCGATGTCGTGAAGGTCTTTCTTCGTAATTTTGCAAAGTTTCAAAAAGGCGAAGAATTGGAGCATATCGTTAATTTGAAAAAGGGTTATTGACCTTAATTGCTAATGATTGAATGCGCCAGAATGCGATAAAAGAGAAGAATCAAAAATTAGAAAATGCAACTGGCCTGGTTGTTTTTCACAAAATATTCTTTATAATTTTTCGCCTTTTTATCCATACATCCTTCAAGATTGAGCAGTTCTATTTTTCTAAATTGTGTTGGATGACTTTCTCCCTGAAGGGCTATATATCCTGAGCTCAAAAGTGTTCCATCTTTTTTAATGGATTTGTCAAACCCGCTTACGGCTCCACCACCGATCTGAGGATGGGTATATGAAAGAACTGTATCACCTTCAATAATATGTTTCATAGCTTTATCACCAAGGACCAGGACTTCCGCAGTTACCCATTGATCACCATGATATGTTTTAGAAGTTGAATTCACGCAATGCGGTGTGAATAATTCACCATCCATAAATACATTTGTTCCAGGCGTACATAAATTAAGAGTACTTCGTTCTCCTTCTCCTGAACCTCCAAGTAATTGTACTTCGATTGAAATTGGGAAATCCTGATTCAGCCCCATGCTTTTAGCGGATTGACTATGCAGCATGAGTCCATTATTTCTGAATGCCCAACCAGGGCCTCCTTTAACCTGATCACCGATAAATCGATATTCTGTACGGAGTAAATAATAGGAGTAGGGTTGATTATAAAAAATATGTCCAAAAGTCTCATTAAACGCTTCGTACTCATCATAATTTGCTGTCAATAAACCATCCCGGACCTGAAATGTATGTGCAAAATTGTCATTTAGCTCATGCCCCCGGATTTTTATATCCCATCCTGTCAGATCTTTTTGATTAAATAGTTGAATCCATTCTTCCTGAATTGGATTGTTTTTTGGTTGGGTAGCGCAGCCCCAAAGGCTAAAGAAAATCAAGAATATTAGAAATCTGGGTATATTATGTTTCATGTGATTGGTTTTTAAAATTGAATGAATGTCTTCAACATCTCCTGATTTGTAATGTATTCAATTTATTGCTAAAAGCGTTGCAAAAGAAATATAACTAATCTAAAGTAATATTACTTCCCCACCATTCATTCTTTGGATCAAAGTCCGACGATAAATATTCTAATCGCTGCTTTTCTAATCTTGGCCAAAGTTCGTTAATAATATTGTCGTGTCGCTTTTGCGCTAATTCTTGATTATAATTGGGATCTAGTTCTGGCAGGTTTGCATTTTGACTAATCAGCCAGGTCATTAATTTTTCGTTTAATTGGGAGACGACTGCCGGATTTTTATTGGAGACATCTCGCTGTTCTGACGGATCTGTTGCAAGATTATATAATTCATCATGATTGTCCTCCCAGTAATGTATCAGTTTCCAATTTCCTTCTCGTATCATGGAAGATGGATTTCCGCCTTGATTACCATAGTGCGGATAATGCCAATAGAGTGGTCTTCCAGGCAATGTGTCTCCTTCTAGTAATGGTTTTAGACTTATACCATCAATTTCTTGATTGGATGGAACTTGAATGTTCAGTAAGTCAAGGATGGTAGGATAAAAATCACTGCCAATGACCGGGTAATCGATAGTATGTCCTACTTTTTCAATCCAGGGCACATAAATGAAATAAGGTTCGCGGATGCCCCCTTCCCATTGATACCCTTTTCCACCTCTGAGTGGAAGATTGGAAGTCGAAAAAGAATCACCTGAAGCTACGCCACCATTGTCCGAGGTAAAGATGACGATTGTGTTTTTATCCAAACCCAATTCTTTCAGTCTATCCAAGACAATGCCTACAGCGTCGTCCATCGTTTCGACGAGACCCGCGTAAACAGGATTATCCTGGGTTTGTCTAATGGGCAATACTCGTTCCATTGTAAATCCTGTTTCTGCTATTCCAATTGCTGCCGCCTTATTTCGGTATTTATTCCATTTTTCTTTTGTGGTTTGAATGGGTCCATGTACTGCATAGAAGGAAAGGAAAGCAAAAAAACTTGTGTCCTTATATTCATTTAAAAATTCCGCAGTTTCCCGGGCCAACCTTAAAGACAAGTTTTCACCATTCTTTATATTTTCTAATTTTGGATTTGTCCATGGGGAGTAATATCCCCCTATCGGACTCCCTTTATCCCATCCACCTTTATTAATATCAAATCCATGATCTTCAGGAGAAGAACCTTCACCTCCGATATGCCACTTGCCTGCAAAGAATGTTTTATATCCTGAAGATTTTAGTGCTTCGGCAATTGTAATATCTTCAGATGAAAGCACATGATTATAAGAGGCAGGGAGCAGGATATCATGTCTGTTCAAGACCGTCCAGTCGGTACCGGATTTAGCACCAATCCAATCTGTTATTCCATGTCGGGCTGTAAACTTACCTGTCATGATACTGGCTCTGGAAGGGCTACAAACACGGCTGGCAGCATATCCTTGTGTAAAGACCATTCCTCGATCCGCTATTTTGTCAATATTTGGTGTTTCATAATATTTACTGCCTGTACAACTTAAGTCGTGTAAACCAAGATCATCAACTAGTATAAAGAGGACATTGGGTTTTATTTGCGCATGTTCAGTTGGATGACAGCCGATTAGTGTGTAACAGATAATAAATGCACAGATTCTAATTATATTCATATCTTAAATTATCATTTTTCTACTGACGATGGCAAAGCCATATCAGCATTCTTAATTATCAATTATAAATTCCGCCATCCTATACGGGCGTGAAGGCGAAAGCCCTTAAAGGATGCATTACGACAAATCCCTGGTGCTAAGAGAAAGCTGCAAGAAAGAGCTAATCCTCCGACCTGCGGCCACCTCCTTTCAAAGGAGGACCCAAAAATAGTGCATATATATTATTGATTTTGCACTATTTATTATAGGCACTTAAGAACCTAAGCACACTAAAAATCCCATCCGCACATCGTTAAGTCCTCAATTTTCAATTGCTATTTCATTTCAGTTCTCCATTAATCTGTAAAATCACATCTTCTATTTCTTTCAGTGCTAATTGATGAATCCAAACTTTAGAATCTCTAAGCCAAAATGATTCTTGTAGATCAATAAGAAATTCATGATCGTTTTTCAGATTTTTGTAAGACCTTATTTCGTATTTATAAAAAGTAATTGAATCGGTTAATCCTTCAAGTGCAAATGGTCCAGTTGGTTCATCAGATAATTTAAAATGTCTTTTTAAATATGGATAAAGAAGTCGATAAATATTATATTTATCATTGGACTGTCCGTATTCAATTAAACGAGAGAAGGTAAGTTGATATAAATCAGTAATTTTTAGTCTCAGCGAATCGTTTGATACTATATCCAAACCTTTTGATTTCATCGATTCGTACGCGCCAGTTTTAGGATACACTTGTCTGTCATTAATGCATTCGTTGAAAACAGTCAAGATTGAATCATGAAAAGTTTCATTGCTCAGCAAGAATTCTTTGAAAGTATAACAACTTTTATGATACTTAAGATGAGCATTTAAATCATCTATCACTTCCTCCGATGTTATTGTTAAATCATTTCTAATTTCTTTGAGTAACTTTATTTCTACATTTTTTTGTTTTCGACCTTCATTCCAAATATTTATTTGCAGGGCAATCATTATTCCTATTACAACTAACAGTATTTCTCCAATGGCATATAGAGTATATCTTTTCAGATTATCTTCATCAATTAATTTTTTCCTTATCCTTCGAAAAAACTTTATCATGGATTCTTTATGGTTTATTTAGTTCACATGATTAATAATGCACAGCTATAAGCAAGCAACCAACCACTACCTAAATTAAAGTCAAATGATTAAATTAGGACTTTTATCAAATTTCGCGGCATGACAAACATTAATTTTCTTTCAAAGCCCCTTGTTATAGTGGTTTCATTGCTTTTGTTTATTAGCAGTTGTCAGAATGTTGCTGGCGAAGACGGAATAATGAAGTCTTCCGATCCAGTCGAAATGTTGGATTATCCCATAAAACCTGTACCCTTTACGCAAGTAAATATTACAGACAATTTTTGGGCTCCGAGATTAGAGACGAATAGAAAAGTAACGATACCATATAATTTTGACAAATGTGAAGAGACCGGCAGGCTTAGAAATTTTGCGATTGCCGGAGGTTTGGAAGAAGGAGCATTTGAAGGGATATTTTTTAATGACTCGGATGTATTCAAGGTGATTGAGGGCGCAAGTTATTCTTTGCAAGTGCACAGTGATCCCGAGCTTAAGGCTTTTTTAGATAGTCTGATATTTAAAATTGCTGCAGCGCAAGAGGATGATGGAT
>JAJCYJ010000927.1 GCA_029262975.1 Saprospiraceae bacterium | reverse complement strand
TCCCTGATTAGCAGATTCATGTGCCAATATTCCTGTACATGTTATATTGGCAGATTGAACAGCATTAGGATAAGGTTGTTTTTTATTTTTTAAACCATCTACAAATGCATGCACCATATGAGGATGAGACCCTCCATGTCCACCACCTTGTGTAAAGGATAAATGTTGTTGTTCATCTAAATCGTAAACTCCTTTAGTAGTAAATTTTTGGATAGCTTCCGGTAAATAATGTGCAAAATCCGGACATTCCATTTCTTCGGGAATATCTGGCTCTGGTCGCTTAGCTGTATGTATAATTAAAGGATTTCCTTCGACTAATGGCCATTCCACAGTCTTCTTAGAACCGTAGACTTCAAAACTTTCCCTATACTGTCGAGCTACATCAAATAGGGATCTGTATATGTGCGCACTCAGATCAGAATTTCTAAATTTGATATGAGTAGTCTCTACAGCAAAAGGGCTGTTATAATGTTGGTGTAATTCTTCACGAATGGTGCCAGAACCAAAACAAGAGACATATTCAGCTTCATTTCTTCCTAATCCAAGTACGGGTCCTACACAATGTGTTGCATAATACATAGGTGGTAAACCGGGCCAATAGTCAGGCCAGCCATCCATATCCTGCTGATGACTGGCTTTAAGAAATTGCAATTTGCCAAGAGCACCTTTATCCAGAAGTTCCTTCATGAATAAAAATTCCCTGGCATAAACCACAGTTTCCATCATCATATAAGTTAACCCCGTCTCCTCAACAAGCCTTACAATTTCTTCACATTCTTCCACTGTTGTGGCCATAGGAACTGTACAAGCTACATGTTTACCTGCTTTCAAAGCCTGGATGGATTGGATTCCATGAGTAGGAATTGGTGTATTTATATGGACGGCATCGATGTTCGGATCCTGTAATAAAGACTCGTAAGATGTATATCGTTTGGTTATATTAAAAGCATTTCCAATTTTATCAACTTCTGATTTGGTGCGCTGGCATATTGCAACCAATTCGACATCGGGATATGCCTGGTAAATAGGAATAAATTCTGCACCAAAGCCAAGCCCTACAATGGCTATTCTTAAGGGTCGTTGTGTCATGATGAAATATTAGGTTTTGTCAAAAATCAAGATTAGTAAAAATAGCAAATTGTATCGGACGCGAAAATCTTATTCGATTTGAAGCAATCTCAAGGTGTTCATAAAGCCTTCGAATATGCTACCTGTTCCAGGGTTTTCATATAGGCAACAAGATTCAGAACTTCCTGATCTGTCAATGTATTTAAAATACCCTCCGGCATCATCGATTTGTCTGTAATATCTTTCGACTGAATATCTGAATTGTTCAAAACCAAGTTATCCTGACCCACTATTCTCATTGTCGTCTGGCGTTCGTTTTGAGAAACTATATTACCACTGTAAGTGCGGCCATCCTGGGTTGTTATGACGACCATCTTATAGTCATCCTGGAGTTCACCACTTGGTTCGATAATATTATTTAAAAGATAGGCAGTATTACCACGGTTAGACCCTGTAAGGTCGGGACCGAGTATGCCTCCCTGATCATACATTTTATGACATACGCCACAGACACGTGTGAATACATGTCGACCGGCTGAAGGGTCTGCAGCATCGATGGCTGATTCAGATAATAATCTTTGATATTTGGCGTATTGTGTCTTATAATTAGAAGACATCTGATCTATTGGGCCCCATATTTCGACAAATCCATTACCAACTACTCGTCTTAATTGTAGGGCTATGTATGCCGGAATATCTCTTCTTGGAATTTTATTATCCCGAATTGCTGAAGCTAACAATCGTCCATATATGGGACGAGAAGAAAGAGTCTGAATGACTGCCTGTTTTTCAAGGGAATCATACTTTTTATAATTTTCTAAAATAGATATGCCGATAGCTTCATTTTCAAATCCTGCAAGGGCCCGTATCGCCTCAATCCTAAGTTTCTTATTGTCTAGCAATTCAGGTAATTCAGTTATCAATTCTTCTCTTTGTTGTGTGGCAAGTGTGAAGATGGCATTCTTTTGTTGCGCTAAATCGGCATCTTTATTTCTAATTAATACGAGCATTTCATTGGCTGCATCCGAACTGCCAAAATGTTGATTAATTAACGTAGCTGTTGAAGACAATGACCCGACGGACTTCAATTTTTCAAATACAGATGCCCAATTTTGAGGTGCTTTTATATCAGTCCTGCCTTCTATTCCAGCCAGAATCCCTTCTAATAAATGTATTTGATTATCCGATTTTTTGACTAATGAATTTATGAGAATTTCTAATTGATCAGCATCAACAAGTCTTCGTGCTATATGATTTGTGATAATTGGAATTTTTGACTTTTGAGCTAATGATATGGCACGACCTGGATCTGAAGGCACAAGGTTTTCAATTCCAAACCATAGCATAAATGGAATATTGGGATCATTTTTATCTTCTTCAAATTGTACGAGACCATCAGCTAAGGCCCATCTGTTTTCGCTTTCTATTCTTTGTAAAGCAGCTGCCAGATATCTTCTTGTAACAGGAGATTTATCAGTTTTGGACATTTTTATAAAACGTTCCACAGCTTCTTTAGAAGGAGTGCCATCTTCACATAAAAATTGTATCGCCCATGATCTTATATATGGATCCTTATGAGATAGTAATTTTTCTAATTGATTTTCCGTAAGGGAGTTGGTTATATATAGTGTCCACATAGCCCGTAATTTAAAATCCGGATTCTTATCCAGGATATCTAAAAGCCTTTTTTTAGAATCAGTGCTAATTCCATTTTTTGATGCACGATATTGTAGAATCGTTCTGGCTCGTCTTGCATGCCAATCACTTTTGGATAATTGCAATGCTACCAGTGATTCATCGCCTAACAAATTCAAATCTTTATACCTACCGGGCCAATCAGATGCAGCGGATTGTACGGGCATAATTCTAAATACTCTGCCTGTCTCTTTATGTAGAACTTCTTTGCCACAGATATCTGCGTCATGCCAGTCAAGTACATATAAACCCCCTTCAGGGCCTACTTCCATGCTAAAGCCTATCCATTGGGCATTATTGGCAAGCATAAAGTCTTCGCCATGACTGGCGACAAATCCTGAACCTTTTGGTTGTAGGACATCAGAAAGAACTGCGTGTTCATGAATGTTTGCCATAAACAATCGACCCTGCTGATCTCCAGGAAAAGCATCGGACTGATATATCCTGGCACCACCATGTGCCGACCTGTGCCTGTGATCAACGATCGTCTGAATATCTTGATACACATACGAATTAAAATGTCTGCCTCCCTGCCGATGATAAATGCCGCCAGGGATGATGTGAAACAGATGAGGGATCACACAGGCAGAAATGAATAACTCTCCATTGTGATCATAGTCTATGCCCCAGGGATTACTGAATCAATGAGCGACTACTTCAAAGCGATCTTTAATCGGATGGTATCTCCATACGCCTCCATTTATATCGACACCTTCTGCTTCCAATAAATCTTCCGGAAAAGGTTCTTTAGCACGGTAAATTTTTCCTTCACCTACGGGTTTTCTGATTTTTGAAGGTGTGGCAAATCCTTCCAGTCCATATAACCATCCGTCCGGGCCCCAGTGGAAACTATTGATAGTCTCATGTCTGTCCCTGATACCCCAACCCGTTAATAAGACTTTTATATCGTCAACATCTGCCTTGTCATCGCGATTTTTATCTGGTACAAACAGGAGATTAGGAGGCGCGCCCAGATACAGTCCGTCAAAACCTACAGCGATGGCAGAGGGAAATGGAATATTCTCGAGAAATACAGTTTGCTTATCTGCTTTACCATCCCGGTCTGTATCTTCCAATATCAGGATACGGCTGTCACCAGAATTCGAAAAACCATATCCGCGTGATTCGTAGTCACGATTTTCTGCAATCCACATCCGTCCTTTATCATCCCAGCAAAATGCCATGGGTTGCGTAATCATGGGTTCTGAGGCGAAGGTGTTTACTTTATATCCCTCTTTGATGGACATCTCGGCAATGGCTTCATCCGGGGTCAGAAATTTGGCGCCAAGAGCTTCCTCCTGAGCGATACCCCATAATGAGGCTGTATTATACATTCCTTTATCCCCGACGTATTCGCCCCAAATTTCATTCATCTCTATGTCATTGAGCTTCCCGGAATAGGCAACCAGCTGATGGCGTATCATCCGGGATTCTCCTTTATTGATTTTCCATTCTCCCATGCGTGCTCTTACAGGACCGACGCCCAACTGGCCATCCACCCGCCATGTTTGAGGAAACCCGTCATTGTCAGGGTGATCGAGAATGGCGATGTGCCCCCAATCGGTTAATCCATTTATTGCCATGCCGGCATCGACCCACATCGCTCTTTGGCCTTCGGCTTTCTCATTGCGCTGGCGGGCAGCATTGATCACCTCTCCTTCGACATCTTTATGCCAGGGCATTCGGAGAAACATGCCTCCATAGTCAAATTCATTAATTGTAAGATCGATTAATGCTTCACCTTCCCATTCCAGGGATAGAAGATATTTGTTATCCTTTTCTGCAAATGTCCACGTTTGCGTTTCTTTCATAATAGGTTGGGACATTTCATCCAACATGTGGTAGACGGTTTGCCATTTCACCTCTTTACCTTCTTCGATAATCAAATCGGCTGATATCTTTTGCCAATATCCTTTACCAGGATTATGAAAATAATCCCTGCCAATTTGCTTTTGGATAGCCTCTGGTTTGTCTTTCCGGTAAAACCATTTTTTCAAAGTGTCAATATGGGCGCCGCTACCATTTACTCTTGTAAATCCCCAATAGAGTCCTGTTTGATGTTTGTGATGATCAGGACTGTATTGAGTTAGCGACACGTTCGAATTAGGCGCAATAATTGGATGCAAATAAGGTCGGTGATCCTGATGAGCATTTTGCGTCACAAGGGCCGTCTCATTTCCTTCTTTGTAGATTTTTATCTCATCATCTGAGGCTACAGCATAAAAAAGGTCTTTCGTAATAACTGATGCATTGGACGT
>JAJCYJ010000926.1 GCA_029262975.1 Saprospiraceae bacterium | reverse complement strand
ACCTTCTTTGTCTTGGAGACAATATGAGCAAAAGGTTGCAAATCACATGAAAAGAAAGTGATTTAAACAAGTGATAGTTTGAAAAGGCACAAAAGATTGATGACGGGATGTATGGGCTATAAAATGAAATCAACTTCGGTTAGCTCAGTGTAAGCGTTATGGCTGAAAGAAAAAGGTTGGGGTTAAAGAAGTAAGAGAGTTATATGGTGTAGCACAATCAAAAAGTGCGAATGCGATATTCTATACTACAAACTGATACACACAATCTGCAAATCATTTCGCTAAGAGGAATGGTATCAAATGTGAATTATATAGTTGAGTCGTCTAAAAGATAGTCAATACATAATGAAATGTATTAACTAGATTGGGAGTATTCACAAAAGTGTGTCAACACTTTTGGAATACGGACATGGGAATCGTACTGAGGCCGTAGGCCGAAGGGAGATTCCCATGTCCGGGCTCTCAATTTAGGCCTTCTTTAATTCGATCTGGAAACTCTCTTTTGAGTGTCCTTATGATTGCTGGCCATGATCTAACTTTCCGTCTCCAGCTTTTCTCGTTGTATTGTAAAGTTAGATATAATTGTTTTTCTAAGGCTTGTTCAGTTACATAGGCCCCTTTTGTCTTTGTTACCTTTCTTAAACACCTATGCAAGGCCTCCACTGCATTGGTTGTATAGATCACTCTTCTTATCGGCTCAGGGTAGTCAAAATAAGGGCTTAATTCTTTCCAATTTCGCTCCCACTTTTGTCCAATCTCTGGATACTTTCCATCCCACTTGGTTTTAAAGTTTTCCAATTCCTCTTCAGCTGATTCTCTGGTGTCCTGACTGTACATCTTTTTAAGATCTTTACATATAGATCGATAATCAGCCCAGCTTACATACTTTAAACTCGTTCGCACCATGTGAACAATACATCGCTGCACGATCGATTCAGGATAGATACTTTGAATCATTTCAGGAAATCCATTCAGCCCATCTACACAGAAAAATATTACATCCTTAACTCCTCTGTCCCTTATATTTTCCAATACTCGACCCCAATGCCTGGCGCCCTCTGATTCTCCTATGAATAAGCCCAAAACGTCTCTCTGGCCCTCTAAATCCACCCCCAATACCGTATATACCGCTTTTGTTTTTACTACTCTGTTCTCCCTTATTTTATAGTGAATGGCATCCAGATATATTATTGAATATATCTCCTCTAATGGACGGTTTTTCCAATTTGTGATTTCCTCATGTACTCGGTCTGTAATACTACTTAGAAATGAAGAACTATAATCCAACCCGTACATTTTCTTAATGTGCTGACTAATATCTGAATAGCTTGTCCCAATCGCATACATAGACATGATTTGACTTTCTATTTCAGGTGCCAAATTTCGCTCCCATTTCTTGACAATCTTTGGATCAAAATCCCCTTTCCTATCTCGCGGAGGATTTACATCTATCTCTCCCAAGCCTGTCTTTAGCTTCTTCGTGGTATAACCATTACGCCTATTTTCAACACCATATTCTTTTAAGTGTTCTTCCATCTCCCCCTCAAAGGCAGCTCTTATTATTCTGCTTACTAAACCGGTTAAGGCTCCTCCTTCTCCTGTTAAGCCCTTGCCAGATCGCAATTTTGATATCGCTTCTTGCTCAAATGATGCATAGTCGAATTCTTCTTTCTTTTTCATCCTGTCAAATTATTATTTAATTTAATATTTAATTTGACACACTTTCTAGAATACTCTCACTAGATTTCTCTTTATACTTTTTTATTGCCTCAGTATCATACAAAAACGATCTACCTTTCTTCACAGCTTTTATTCTCCCTTCTTCTCTAAGATGCATCAACTTGCAATCTGATACCTTAAGGACTTTCTTTGCTTCCTTGCTTGTGTAATGGTCTTTCTTTTTTTCCATACAATAGAGTTATTCAGCTATAGATTCAAGTAAAACGTCTGAACCAAAATTCAATATAAATGTAGCATAAAAACTACCAAAGACTTCTTTTAGATAAGCCCCTACATCGATATCTTCATCATTGTCATTACTTATCTTGAAACCTCTGTTAATAGTGATCGTATACAAGAACAATACATGGAAGTACACAGATGTGTAAAATTTCTTGTTTATAATATCAATTTGCTGATCATTAGGATTTTTGTGCTTGCTTCTAAAATTCAATAGTACGCTACAATCCATATTCACAAAAACCTTTTCTAAAGTATCACCAGATACTCCAAGACTCAATACATCCTCATAAGCCATGTTCTGCCCAGTGGCCTCTCCTACTTGCTCCCATGACACTTGAGTTTCTGATTCGCCAGGTTCTTTATAGGCTAATACTAGGGTTGGCAATCCCATCATATCAGGATTGTCTTCTTTGTCATCATTCTTCTGCCGAACCTTTTTCTTTTCACCTATCTTGATAAAGAAAATTTGCTCTAATGGACCTCCTGGCGCACTAAGGGACACCTTGACTTTTTTCTTGTCTCCTACATTCATTTCAGCAGGAGCACCTAAGGATATTTTTATTTTTCCATTATCAGGACTACTTTTAGCTACGTTTATTATACTGGACTCTTTGGATGGTTTGTTTCGACTTCCGCCTTCTGATGTGAGTTCAGATTCACTTCCTAATATGGCGACTTGAAGATCACCTGGTTCATCAAGTCTGTCTAAGTAATCATTCTCAACGTCAGTATTGAAGGTTATTCTTTTTTCATTTCCTTGAGGTATCTGTATTGTTGTTATTCCGTCGTCCTTATTATTACTTAGGGTAAAAAATGTAGGAAATCGTTTCGGATTAAACTTGACCTCTTCTCTTTCTTTCTTTTCAGTATTCTTTTTTGGTTTGGATTTTTTTGGAGGAGCTGTAGAAAACTGATCTAATTTGAAGGTCTGACTAAGCAGTTTCATAAGATCGTTGTTAAGCGGCATTTCTTTGGAGAGATTTTTTATTAGATCCTTGGTATCGAGTGAGGAGTCAATATTTACCGCTTGCTTCCTCATTCGTTCAATTTCACTCAATCGGCTACCATTTTTAGCCAAGTTTG
>JAJCYJ010000925.1 GCA_029262975.1 Saprospiraceae bacterium | reverse complement strand
AAGTCGTTTTCAGCCTTTGTGGCTGCGACCCATATTTTATTGCCCATTGCATCAATAAGAATATCTGTATCTTCATTTTCGTGCATTTTGATATCGACTTTTACAGCCCCGCCCATCATACTCAATTTTGTAAGCGACTGTGCACCCTTAAAATATACAGTTGTTTGATTACCGGCAAACATGTCTGCCATGGCAGCTATTTGAGGATTATCAGAAGTCACGCCTGTAATCTCAAGCGCCATGGTTCCTTGAGTTGTCTGTGCCGTAAGAACACTTGTAAAGCCTGCAATTGAAATTATCAGTAGGCAGGAAAAGAATTTTATTACCAATTTCATCTTATTAATTATCTGTTTGGATTATTTATTAAGTATATAAAAGAATAGGTGAATTTGCACCTCCTTCTTCAGTGAGATTATTTCTATTCTATAAGTGATTCAAGTCTGACTTTATATTCTTCAGATTTATCGAACATATCCTTTCGCACATAAATTTCTTTCAGTGCAATTAGGGTATTTTTATCCTTGTTATTGATTTCATCTGCCTTTAAGAAGTATGGAAGAGCTTTATCAAAATATCCCCCCATTTCAGCTTTGATTTCATCATATCTTTTATTACCAGCAGCGCTAAAATCATTTGCTGCCTCATTCAGTGACTCTGTATAAGCTGCTGCCTTATTATAATATAAAGCACCGATGCTATAGTTAATATCAAAATCATCTGCTTTTGAAGTTAATGCCCTGGTATAGTATTCAAGTGACTTGTTAAAATTCACTAAACCTTTTTCCAAGTCACCAGATTCGTTGGCTTTGACATGTAATTGATCATATACTTGACCTAAAGTCGTCATAACGGAGGTGTTTTCCGGCTCTTTTTCAAGAGCGATCTCAAGCTTACTAATCATCTTTTCTAACTCTCCAGCGGCCAGGTAGTAGTTGATCTCAGAAAAGAGTAAACCGCTATCATCCGGAAATAACTCTCTGCCCTTGGTAAGATATTTCAGGCCTTCGTCAGTTTTACCTAAGTTTTTATGTCCTTCAAACAAGAATTGATATAGTGTACCATCGGAGGTTCCTGTAGCTTCAGCTTCAAGAAGTAAATCAATTGCTTTTTGATATTGCTCACCATAAAACCCTGTTAGTCCAGCGAAAAACAACTTCTCTGTACGAAGTGCTCCTTCATCCAATCGACTTGGTTCTCCCACTTCTCCCAATTTTTTACTTGCCTTAATTTCGGCTTCAAAATTTGCGAAAGCTTCATTATATTTTGAGTTTTGATATAGATCAATACCCATATTATTCAAAACTCCTTCGGAGGCTGTCAAGCCTTCAATGGCGTCCTTCGTTTCGCCTTTTTTAGTGGCCAATTCAAGTGCCTTAATATAAGCTTCTACTGCACTTACTGCAGAAGTAACATCGCTAATTTCGAAAGCAGGGTTGAGCAGTTTTTGCTTAATCTGTGCGTCGGCAATATTTCTATAGATATCACCACGAGTGTTCCATGATTTCGCGCTTGATGCAACTTTCTCATCTTTAAAAGCTTCTTCAATATTCATTTTTGCATCTTCCAATGCCGCTCTGTTACTAAAGTCAGATGTGAATTTATTTAAGCTTTTTGAAGCTTGTTTTAGGCTTTTCTCGCCTTGTCCAAAAGAAAGTGTCACGAGACACAAGGTTGCTATCAGTGCTATGAATAATCCCTTCATTGATTGTGTTTTTGTTTTACTAAAATAATACGTCATTTAGACGGCAATACAATTATACATATCTCTTAATGAAACATTAAATTATAAAATCAATTTGTTAAATCCTATTCTTCTTCTTCTTCAGAACCTCGCACATCCTTTACAACTGCCACATCAGCTATACGATCCTTGTTACCAACATCTATTACTTTGACGCCCTGGGTGGCTCTTCCCATGACCCTAAAATCCGCTCCTTTGATCCTGATCATAATGCCACCCTTCGTGGTTACCATCAAATCATCATCGTCCATTATTCCTTTGATCGATATCAAAGCTCCCGTCTTATCAGTAACGTTTAAGGTCTTCACACCTTTCCCTCCTCTATTAGTTATACGATAATCTTCCACTGAGGAACGCTTACCGTATCCATTTTCAGACACTACAAAAATAGAGGTTTCTTCATTTAAAGGATCGACACAAACCATCCCGATCACTTGATCTTTATCATTGTCGAGGGTGATTCCCTTTACGCCCGCAGCGGTTCGGCCCATTGAACGCACTTTTGCTTCTGGAAATCTAATAGCTCTTCCGCCGAGATTAGCAAGGAAAATTTCGTTAGACCCGTTGGTTAACTTGACTTCAAGAAGTTGATCCCCTTCTCTGATTGTAATTGCATTGATACCATTTGTCCGTGGTCTCGAAAAGGCCTCGAGTGGAGTTTTCTTAATCACACCACCTCTTGTACAGAACATAATAAAATGGTCTTCAAGAAATTGTTGATCCTTAAGATCTTCGACAATTATATATCCTTTGACCTTATCATCTTTAGGAAGTGATATGATATTTTGTATGACTCGACCCTGGGCATTTTTAGATGCCTCGGGTATTTCATACACCCTCAACCAGAAACAACGTCCTTGTTCTGTGAATAATAACAGGTAATTATGTGTATGCCCAATGAAGAGATGTTCGACAAAATCTGTATCTCTTGTTTTACTTCCTTTCGATCCCTTACCGCCACGAGTTTGGCTGCGGAATTCGTCAGATTTCGTTCTCTTGATATAGCCTAAATGAGAAATACTTATGGCCACTTTATCATTAGGAATCATATCTTCTATAGATATCTCACCATCCGAATACATTATCTCGGTTCTTCTTTCGTCGCCAAAGGATGCTTTAACTTCTAATATTTCTTCTATTAATATGGCCTTCCTTCTTACTTCATTGGATAGTATATCCTTATAATCTGCAATTTTAGCCATGATCTCATCGTACTCCAGCTGCACTTTTTCACGCTCAAGTCCTGTTAAGCGCATCAATCTCATTTCGAGAATGGCCTTAGCCTGCACCTCGGATAGCGCAAATTTTGCCATCAAGCCTTCCCTGGCTTCATCAACTGTCTTGGATGCGCGGATTAGCTTTATTACTTCATCAAGATTATCGAGAGCGATTAAAATACCCTGGAGGATATGTGCACGGTCTTCGGCTTTTCTCAACTCATATTCCGTACGTCGAACGATGACTTCGAGTCTGAATTTGATAAACTCCTCAATGATTTGTTTCAGGTTCAATATCAGTGGCCTGCCATTAACAAGCACTACATTGTTGACACCATAAGAAGTTTGTAGTGGCGTATATTTATAGAGCTGACTGATCACAACATTAGCGATAGCATCCATCTTCAAATCAAGAACAATGCGGATACCATGTCGGTCAGATTCATTTCTAAACCCTGAAACACCTTTTATTTTTTCGGCTTCAATAGCCTCCTTTATTTTTATTTCTAAAGAAGATTGATTGATCTGATAGGGAATTTCTGTTATGACTACGAAGTCACGTCCTTTTTTTGAAGTTTGAACTTCCGCTCTTCCTCTAAGCACTACCCGACCTCTACCGGTCATAAATGCATCCTTGATCCCATCGATGCCATATATTATACCACCAGTTGGGAAGTCAGGAGCTTTGATGTGGTGCATTAATTCATCGATCGTGATATCTGGATTATTAACCGTCGCGACTACGCCATCTACAACCTCAGAAAGATTATGCGGCATCATGTTGGTGGCCATACCTACTGCTATACCTGATGCCCCATTGATCAAAAGCGTCGGAACCCTGGTAGGGAGGACAGTTGGTTCTTGAAGAGAGTCATCAAAATTATTGGCAAAATCAACCGTGTCTTTCTTGATATCGCTTATAATATCGTCGCTGATTTTAGCGAGTCTTGCCTCTGTATACCTCATCGCCGCTGGTCCATCTCCTTCAATAGAGCCGAAGTTACCTTGCTTATCTACTAAAGGATACCTCATATTCCACTCCTGTGCCATTCGCACCATGGCATCATATACGGCTTTGTCACCATGTGGGTGATATCGGCCTAATACATCTCCCACAATCCTCGCCGACTTCTTGTGAGGTTTGCTAATACTCAATCCAAGCTCCGACATTCCATATAAAATCCGGCGATGGACTGGCTTGAGCCCATCTCTTACGTCCGGGAGTGCTCTTGCTACGATAACCGACATTGAATAGTCGATATATGCAGCTTTCATTTCATCCTCAATATTTATAGGTATAATCCTCTGATTTTCTGCCATATTTGCATGTATTTGTGAACATATTCACGCCATCTGATTTATAGTATTTAGACGTTGAATTTTATGCTTCTTGAAAACAGGCGCAAAGGTAACTTTTCTTAACCAGAATTGGTAATCAGATTGAGGATAATGTATTCATATTTAATGCACTTACATATTTAAAAAAATATGATGGATTCTGATGAGGTACATGTGCTGATCAGTTCTATAATTCTAACTAAAAAATGATATAAATGTCTATGGAAAAAGTCGTGAAACCATATGGATCTGAGGGCTCTAAAAAAGAGCAAGTAAGGACAATGTTTGACAATGTAGCCGGGCGTTATGACTTTCTTAATCGCTTACTATCGATGGGCGTTGATATCAGTTGGCGAAAAAGGTTGATCAAAGAAATGAAACAGTACCAACCCGCCCATATCATGGACATGGCGACAGGGACCGCAGATCTGGCTGTGATGGCTGCAAAGTCATTTCCGGAGGCGCGCATCACAGGGATCGATTTGTCTCCCAATATGGTTTCTCTGGCTAAGGAAAAAGTAGACCGTGCAGGTTTGAATGATCGGGTTGAAATCCGGGTCGGTGATAGTGAACAAATCCAAAGCGAGGCAGACTTTTTTGATGGGGCTATGGTGGCATTCGGTGTGCGCAATTTTGAAGACCTGGAAAAGGGGCTTCAAGAGATGCACAGGGTATTACGTCCCGGCCAACCCCTTATGATCCTGGAATTCTCAAAACCGACAATATTTCCAGTAAAGCAGGTGTTTAATCTATATTTCCGTCTGGTCTTACCGATAATTGGCAAGCTTTTTTCTAAGGATAAGAAAGCGTACACTTATTTGTATGAATCAGTCCAGGCGTTTCCTGACTACGACGCACTAAAGTTAGTCATGGAAAAAGTAGGATTTAAAAAATGCAGGTGGCACGCTTTGACTTTTGGAATATGTTGTCTTTATATAGGAGAAAAATAGTTTTATCGGTTGTATTTGCATTAATAGCATCATGCATTTCCGCGCAATATACTGGTAGCCATAACTACAATTATGACGACTATAAGCGCAAAAGTTATTATTTCGGGATCTCCTTAGGATTTAATAGTTCGAAGCACCAGGTCTTTCATTCACGAGAATTTATAGGCAATCCCCAGATACAATTGGCACAAGGTGCCCCTGGGATCGGTTTTAATGTTAATGGTGTCATCAATTATAAATTCGGAGAGTTTTTCGATTTTCGCATGCTCCCGGGTATATCATTCACAACGAGACATCTGGATTTCAATCTAAGTCAGCGATCGACTATTGAGTCCATATTTGCTGAGGTGCCATTACATATTCGTTACAAATCAGCTCCGTATAAAGACAAAAGAGCATTTATCATTGCAGGATTGAATTATTCTTTTGATGTCGCCAGTAATTCAAAGACCCGGCAGGCGGATGACTTTATCAAAATTTCTCCTCATGATTTTCGGTTAGAAGCGGGCTTTGGTATGCAGTTCTTTTTTCAATTTTTTATTTTGTCTCCGGAGATTAAATATTCTCAGGGCATAACAAATATTCTACTTTTCAATGATCAGATAATCGAAGCTTCTGTCATGGAAAAATTGCTCTCCCGTACCATTACCCTTTCATTTCATTTTGAGGGTTAATAGAAAAAAAAGTCTGTGAGACTTTTTTTTTCGATTAACCGCGAAGCGGGTGTTGATGGCCTGACAAACCCTGCACTCTGTCTACACAATTCTAATTAACCGCAAAGCAGATGTTGAAGGCCTGCTTATCCTCACACTATGATGATTATGCGAAACAGCCTAAAGACCAAGGATTGAAACGAAAGCTGTGGCGGAAATATTTGCCCTGCTCCTACCCTCCTCTTGTCTGCTCACACGATTGTAATAAATAGCGTGATAACATTTATTGCATCTATAATATCATGTTAGAACCTATGCCCTATGCATAGTGACACCCACTACAAAACCAAAAGAGACCCAGATTGGGCCTCTTAAAATGGTTTTTGAAATAAACACAAATACACACCATCAATATCTAACAAATGATATCTCATCCATCATCTTGCAAAATGAAATGTCATGGAATACTATAATAAATTTTGCCTTCTAATCAGATGAAAGATCATTCAAGTCTCTTGTAACTATAACGCCCGGTAATTTAATGGGAGCAGCGATCTGTGCAAGAAATGTTCCTTTTACTTCGCCCCTTTTAAAAGTTGTAAACCCAACCCGGTATAATCCAACAGATAAGGACTTTAGAGGACTACTTGTATCGCTCTGATATCTAAGAAGTGAATTATATTTTTTACCACTTGGTTGTTTGCCTAATTCACCACTGTCATCATTACGGGCAAGGATCGTCCAGGAAGCATTATCTATAGCGTCCTGACCAATTCCGGCAAGGGAGGTAATATTCGATTTTTCTAAGGTAATATATGTATCAAAGTATTCTTCTGTGCCAGAATTAGCATCATAGTTAGATGCTTTAATTGCATCTTTAATTTTTTTACCATCTGCAGGAGAGACCATACGCACACCTAGTTCCGGCGCCACAGCCGGTATCCATACATATAAATAAGTATATTTTTTTCCTTCTACCACCTTGTCTTCTGAACCAGGTTCTGCATATCCCAAATAGGACACCAGGTCAGTATAAGGAACACGCACTTTTTTGGGTCCAATCTTCTTCTCTATGGAACTTCCAAATTTGCCAACTTTCTGCGCTTGAGCAAAATTGTACATCACTGCAGTAATCACTAATAATAATAGGTACTTATTCATATTAATTTGTTGCATGAAATAATTAGTAGTTAAAAGATATTGCTGATTCCTTTTCTACTTTTTTAAACATTTAAAAAACTAATATAGATGTGCTGCTTTAATTCGATTGATTACTTTGATAAGTGTCGGCGATAAAGACATAAGTGCTGTATGATAAAAAATGTATCGATTGGAAATCAGGATATCACTTGATAGAGAATTATAAAGAACCATTATTTTAACCCAAATAAAGGTCTCAATATTTTAATCCTTCGAATCAACTCGTAAATCAGACCTGAAATTAAAAATGTTCCTACGCTCAGAAATAAAAATTTCACAGTGATGCTAAGATCAGATTGGAATATAAAATAGCAAAGGATCACTGTTACCGTCTGATGCAAAATGTAAAATGGATACACCGCCGTATTACAATAAGAAAGGATTTTACTGGGCTTGTTTAAAAAGGAAGCACCATAGCCAAAAATGACCAGTAACCATAGCCACATATTCACAGTCTTGAAAGCAGCTTCTACAAAATGCTTTAAGGTGGTATCCTCTAAAAACAGGAGATAGAAGTATATAGCAAAGATGCCAATGCCAAGGATTAAAGCTGATTTTTTAATCCTATCCAGAGCCTTCCAAAAGGTAGGACCAATTGAAATAAAATTAAATCCATAGAAGAAAATGAATATGAAGAATACGATCGTAAACCAGTCATCTATCAATGCATGGGTGACTTCAAAAAAAGGTTCTACCAAACCTTCAGCCAGAAACAAAGGAATTATATACCATAACAGATGCCATGGTGACCGTTGAAGCAAATTGCGTTGAAATTGTAAAAATGTAGATTCAGGGTGCTTCTTGAGAAAAACAAAGAGTGGTGTTAATACAATGGAAAAGATTAATAAGTAAGGTAAAAACCAGAGATGATGCCAGCTCAGATTTCCTTCCGGATATACCCCTTGGAAAGCATCATATATCCAAAAATGAAAATAACCGGCAGTATAACCGTTATAAGCCAATCGCTCAATATAGACCTGTGGTGGGACAATGACTAACATGCCAAATATTAATGGCACTAATAAACGCTTGAGACGCTCAGTTATATATTGCCTGGACGATCTTCTCGACATTGCAAAACAGGTACCCATACCAGAGATCAGGAATAAAGACGCCAATCTCCATTGATTAACAAAGAGCATCGGCCATCGTAAATCAGAAGATATTTCATTGTTCTTAATGTGCCAGCCCCAGGGTACGAAGAACATACCCACATGGTAAATGATTAGAATGCCAAATACGATTACCCTAATCCAATCCAGGTCATAACGTCTCATAATTCAATTGTTGCCTTGCCTCAAATAGACGTTATAACTTCCACCCTTCCAATATTTTTGATTCTGATATAGTCCTGAATGGTAATTCTGGACCAAATATTGAGGATTATTGTTGTCTGTAGGCCATCGGTGTTTGTCCTGTTACCTTCTTAAATGCCTGATAGAATGCGGACTTAGACGTGAACCCTACATCCGTCCCTATACTTTCAATTGTTAGCTGTTCTGCGCGTCCTGACTCTAAATGTGCAATAGCATCTCTAATGCGATAGCCATTAATAAAGTCATTAAAATTTTTACCCTCTTCTACATTGATGGCCAACGAAATATGATTGGAAGAAACACCCACCGAATTAGCCAATTCTCCAATACTCAGTTTTGGTTTAAGATAGAGTTGATCCTGTTTCATCAGATAGGTAATTTGTTTAAATATTTCTTTGGCAGTGACGTCATTTATTCCGGCAGTATCATATTTGTCAGCTACCCAGGAAGCATCAAAAATGTTACTTCCATTCAATATAAGAAGGGTTAAGAGAAATACTTCTGAAGAAATCAATACACCCGTGTACATATGACTC